>NZ_JAHKQC010000034.1:0-85259 GCF_018860845.1 Pseudoalteromonas sp. C2R02
TTAGCTGCGAATTTTTTAACATATCTAAATTCAAATCAGCTTTTTCTAATAATAGTTCGCAATTTAAATCTTTGTTTTTTGCAGCTTTAATTAAAGTAGTAACAAAATGAATTGAAATTGAATGATGTACTAAACTCACAGTAATGCCTATTTATTCTTCGAATATGTCCGTGGATCACATTTTTAAAGCTAAATTCACGGTGATTATTATCAAATTTTAAATAACTTGTCCGAAAATATCAATTAATGCGCTTGTTTTGTTATTGTTTGTCGCTTGGATGCAAGGTTAAATAACCTTAATAAAGCGACGTGTGCTTAAAAAATTAAAGGGAAACTTCATGAGTGAGTATAACCATCCATATAAAGATGTAGATTTTGTAATAAAAGAGATTGTTGAATTTGACGCTTTTTGCGAAAACGCAGGACTTGAAGATATTAATAGCGAATTTGCATCTGTCATATTAAATGAAGCAGCTAAACTTGGTTCAGAAGTGATAGCACCATTAAATACAACAGGCGATAGTCAAGGTGCCACTTTAACAGACAATAAAGTACTACAAGCAGATGGCTTTAATGAAGCGTATCAGCAATATATGGAAAATGGTTGGTCATCGCTTACCGCTGAAGAAGAATATGGTGGTCAGAATTTACCTAATTTATTTGGTACAGCCATAAACGAAGTATGGCAAAGTGCTAATTTAGCCTTTTCTCTTTGCCCGATGCTAACGCAAGGCGCAATTTCAGCCATAAAACATCATGGTAGTAATAGTTTAAAACAAACTTGGTTGCCTAATATGATAAGCGGCCAATGGACTGGCACCATGAACTTAACAGAGCCAGATGCGGGCACTGACTTAGCCGCTATTAAAACAAAAGCCGTTCCAAATGATGATCATTACCTTATTTCAGGCCAAAAGATATTTATTACTTGGGGCGATCATCAAATGACCGAAAATGTTGTGCATTTAGTCTTAGCACGACTACCTGATGCTCCCGCTGGCGTAAAAGGTATTTCTCTATTTGTCGTGCCTAAGTTTTTATTAGATGACCAGGGTAATACGACTAGTCAGCTTAATGATGTTCATTGTACTGCACTTGAACATAAATTGGGTATACATGCGAGCCCTACGTGTTCTATGAGTTTTGGTGATAATGATGGCGCGGTAGGTTATATAGTAGGTGAACCACATAAAGGTTTATCATATATGTTTACTATGATGAACCATGCAAGACAAGATGTTGGCCTACAAGGGTTAGCTGTTTCTGAGCGTTCATATCAACAAGCATTAGAGTACGCTAAAGAGCGTTTACAAGGTACCAATAAAGATGGAAGTCGTTTTTCTATCATTAAATTTCCTGATGTGCGCCGCATGTTAATGCAAATGAAAGCGAGCATAGAAGCGATGCGCGCACTTGCTTATGTTGCTAGTAATGAAACTGATAAATCACGATATGCAAAAACGACTGAAGAAAAAGTAAAACATTTTTCACGTGTAGAACTTTATACACCAATTGTAAAAGGCTGGTTGACCGAATTAGCGCAAGAAGTGACTTATCTTGGTACTCAAATTCATGGTGGTATGGGTTTTATCGAAGAAACAGGTTCTGCGCAACATTATAGAGATGCCAGAATATTAACCATTTATGAAGGCACAACAGGCATTCAAGCGCTAGATTTAGTGGGCCGTAAAACCTTATTTGATCAAGGTGAGCAATTAGCACAATTACTATCTGATATAAAACAAACAAGCAAAGATTTACAACACTATCCAGAGTTGGATAAGTTAGCTTTATCGCTAGACAATGCTGTAAAAACTGGGCAGCAAGCTAAAAACTGGTTATTAGATAATGCGCAAACAGATAAGTCTGCTGCTGGCTCTATCAGTGTGAACTTTATGATGATGTTTGGTTATATTTCTGGTGCGTGGATGATGGCAAAGGCGGCAATAAAATCACAAAAAAAATTAAATTCAGCCCAAGGTGATCAGCAATTCTTTAAAGCGAAATTAGTGACAGTTCAATTTTACTTTGATCACTTACTACCGCGTATTCATACAAACATGGCATGTATTCAAGCAGGCAGCAACAGCATCATGTCATTACCTGAAGACCAATTTTAAAATTTAAGAATAAGAGAATAAAATGAAAATATTAGTCACAGTAAAACGCGTTATAGACTATAACGTTAAGGCACGTGTTAAAGCGGATAACAGCGATGTTGATTTAGCAAATACAAAAATGGCACTAAACCCATTCTGTGAAATTGCAGTAGAAGAGGCGATTCGATTAAAAGAATCAGGTGCAGCTACAGAAGTTATTGTCGTGTCGATAGGTCCTAAAGCATGTCAGGAGCAAATTCGTACGTCACTTGCATTAGGTGCCGATCGCGGTATTCAAATTGAAACTGATTCAATGCCAGAATCATTAAATGTAGCAAAGTTGCTTGCAAAAGTGGTTGAAGCTGAACAACCAGGCTTGATCATTATGGGTAAACAAGCCATTGATAGTGATAATAATCAAACGGGTCAAATGCTAGGTGCATTATTAGATATGCCGCAAGGCACATTTGCATCTAAAGTTGCGCTTGTTGGCGATAAAGTACATGTAACCCGTGAAGTTGATGGCGGCTTACAAACTGTTGCGCTCAATATGCCTGCAATAGTGACAACCGATTTACGTTTAAACGAACCGCGTTATGCTTCTTTACCTAATATTATGAAAGCGAAACGTAAACCACTTGCCGTGCAAACCCCCGCTGATTTAGGTATTGAACTAAAAAACCATACAAAGCTCTTAAAAGTTGAAGCACCAACTGAGCGCCAAGCAGGTATTAAAGTAAACAGCATAGAAGAATTAATTGAAAAACTACAAAATGAAGCGAAGGTGATCTAATGGCTATTTTAATTATTGCAGAACATGATAACGCGGTATTAAAAGCGGCAACTTTAAATACGATCACAGCAGCATCTCAAATGGGTGAGGAATGTCATTTACTTGTTGCTGGTAAAAGCTGTCGTGTTGTTGCAGAGCAGGGCGCTTTGGTTAATGGTGTTTCAAAAGTATTGCTTACTGATAATGAAGCATATGAATATCAACTTGCTGAGAATATGTCTAAGTTAGTAACAGAATTAGCCCCTAATTATAGCCATGTTGTATCTGCTGCAACAACAACGGGTAAAAACTTTATGCCACGCGTTGCTGCTTTGTTAGATGTGGCACAAATCTCAGATATTATAAAAGTTGAATCAAGCAATATATTTCAGCGTCCAATCTATGCAGGCAATGCGATTGCAACAGTAGAATCTCTAGATGCAATTAAAGTGATCACAGTACGAGGCACAGCATTTGATGCGGCATCTGCATCTGATGTAAGTGCGCCGATTGAAAGCTTAGATATTGTTAATGATGCACAAATATCTGAGTTTGTCAGTGAAGAAGTCGCAGTATCAGAACGACCAGAGCTCACAGCCGCAAAAGTTATCATCTCAGGTGGTCGTGGTATGGGCAATGGCGAAAACTTTACTTTATTAGAAAGCGTAGCTGACAAACTAGGTGCTGCAGTTGGCGCATCACGTGCCGCTGTTGATGCGGGATTTGTCCCAAATGATATGCAAGTGGGTCAAACAGGTAAAATTGTGGCACCAGATCTCTATATTGCAGTGGGTATTTCTGGCGCAATTCAACATTTAGCAGGTATGAAAGACTCTAAGATCATCGTCGCTATTAATAAAGATGAAGATGCGCCTATTTTCCAAGTAGCTGATTATGGTTTAGTTGCAGATTTATTTGACGTACTGCCAGAGCTAACCGACAAGTTATAAGTGAGATTTGAATATGCGTGAATCAATGGAGTTTGATGTTGTAATTGTAGGAGCTGGACCATCAGGTTTAGCAGCTGCATGTAAATTGATGCAACAAGCAAATGAAGCAGAGCGTGAATTAACTGTATGTGTAGTAGAAAAAGGTTCTGAAGTTGGCGCGCATATTCTATCTGGCGCAATTGTTGAACCTAAAGCGCTGAATGAATTATTCCCTAATTGGCAAAAAATGGGTGCCCCGCTTAATACGCCTGTGTCAGAAGATCAGCTGTTCATGTTTCAAAATGAAGAAAAGTCGATAAAATTTCCAAATATGTTTGTGCCAAAAACAATGCACAATAGGGGCAACTACATTGCAAGTTTAGGTAATGTTTGCCGTTGGTTAGCTGATCAAGCGGAGCAACTAGGTGTAGAAATATTTCCTGGTTTTGCAGCATCTGAAATTCTTTATCATGAAAGTGGTTCCGTAAAAGGTATTGCCACTGGAGATATGGGAATAAGTGAAGCAGGTGAGCAAAAAGACAGTTATATGCAAGGCATGGAGTTACATGCAAAATATACGCTTTTTGCAGAAGGTTGCCGTGGTCACTTAGGAAAATCATTATATGAAAAATTTAATTTAGATAGCAAAAGTGACGAACAGCATTATGGATTAGGTATAAAAGAGCTTTGGGATATTCCTGCAGATAAACACCAACCAGGCTTAGTGATCCATGGTTCTGGCTGGCCGTTAGATAAAGGTACTTCAGGTGGCTTTTTTTTATATCATACTGAAAACAATCAAGTGGTAGCAGGTTTAATTGTTGATCTAAGCTATGAAAACCCATACTTAAGCCCATTTGATGAATTCCAAAGGCTCAAACATCACCCTGTATTAAAGCAATACTTAGATGGTGGAAAGCGCGTTTCATATGGTGCACGTGCAATTACAAAAGGTGGCTTTAACGCTTTACCTAAAATGACATTTCCGGGTGGATTACTCATTGGTTGTAATGCAGGGACTTTAAATTTCGCGAAAATTAAAGGCACTCATACTGCAATGAAGTCAGGTATGCTAGCTGCAGAAGAAGTATTTGAGGCAATAAACAATGGCTGCGATGGCGCTAAAGAGCTAACGAGTTTTGATGACAGATTTAAAAATTCTTGGGTTTATGAGGAGCTAAAACAGAGCCGAAACTTTGGTCCTGCAATGCATAAGTTTGGTGCAATATTAGGTGGAACATTTAATTTTGTTGACCAAAATATATTTAGTGGAAAATTGCCTTTTACTTTACACGACAATAAAGCTGATTTTGCACAATTAAAAACGCTGGCAGCTTACAGTGTTATTGAATACCCTAAGCCTGATGGGAAAATAAGTTTTGATAAGTTATCTTCTGTATTTTTATCAAATACTAACCATGAAGAAGACCAACCTTGTCATTTGAAGTTAGCTGATCGTCAAATTCCGATATCATACAATTTACCTGAATTTTTAGAACCAGCTCAAAGATATTGCCCAGCAGGTGTGTATGAAGTTATTGAAGAAGAATCGGGACCTAAATTTCAAATAAATTCTCAAAATTGCGTGCACTGCAAAACCTGTGACATAAAAGATCCGTCACAAAATATAACTTGGGTAACTCCAGAAGGTGGCGGCGGCCCTAACTACCCAAATATGTAAAATACATTTAATTCCCCTATAACCTGAAGCGACACTTCAGGTTTTTTTATATGGTTGTTATTTTGCGAAGATATAATTTGATGTCTATACTTTTTATAGGTGTAAACTAAATTAGCAGAAAATCAATACGATGAAAGAAGACAAACGCCAAAATATTGAACGTAAAATTCAAGAATTATTAAACGAGTTAACATTAGCTCAAAAGTTATCGCTTAATGATGTTGGCCAATTTGGTTATCATTTGGCATTTATTAGAGATATGCCTGAAGGTAAAACAGCGATTGTCACTTTAGATGAATCAATTATATCCATCGCTGAAGATGGTGAAGTTGATCATGATCCGGATATAAAATTAAGAGATTAAGCCCTTTGAATTAATATAATTTATTAAATATTACAAGTTCAATTCTATAAATAAAAATAGGATCCTAATCGCTTGTTTATCGTTTTTTAAATCAAACTAAATATATTGCCCTAAGTTACAAATATTTCACTTCCTATTACTTATTAAAAAAACTTATAGTTTTCAATTTATGTGCGTAAACTTATTTATACATTTAAGTTATTGTTACAAAATAACAAAGTATAAAAAACAAACAATAGCTTACAAATTCGACAAGTGCCTTTTTTAGGTATTTGTTGCACAATTGTTAATCTGAGATTATATCTTAGGTGTCATTTGTGACTTTAAGATTAATAAAAATAATGAGAGAATTATGAATATAAAAAAAAATAATACAAACAGGGTGAGTAAAAACTTATCAGTAATGCTAAAGACTTCAGCAGTTATGGCAGGCTTACTAGTTGGGCCATCATTTGGGGCTATTGATGATGTAACACCACAAATTGTAGGTGGTTCAGAATCGACTCCGTATTCTAGACCATATCAAGTTGCTTTATTGATGAATGGCCGTCAAGGTTGTGGTGGTACCTTGATCAGCAGCGGTTGGGTATTAACAGCCGCCCATTGTTTAGATAATGCTTCTACCAGTTCTTTAACTGTAAAAGTGGGTGCTCATAGTATGCGCTCTGGCGATGGACAAACAATTCGTGTTAGCCAAATCATTAATCACGAAAATTGGCGTGGTGCAAATGGAATTCGATCTGGTAATGATATTGGTTTACTCAAACTTGCAACGCCCGCCAACGCACAATATAGGCCAGCAAAATTACCAACACAGTTAATTGAAGACCAATATGCTGGTGTTGGCAGCTATGTCACTGTGTCTGGTTGGGGATTAACAAGTAATCGTGGTTCACAAAGTGATGTATTAAGAGAAGTAAAATTACCGGTAATTTCTAATGCATCTTGTAGTAGTCAATTACAGTTTAACCTTCCCGGCTCTGTGATCTGTGGTGGTGGTACTGGTGGTGTGTCCGCATGTAACGGTGACAGCGGTGGTCCGTATGCAATATCAGCTAACGGTGATTTTTATAGTATCGGAACAGTCAGCTGGGGCAGTGAATGTAAAGGAGCAACTGCTTTTACCCGTACTACAAGTTATGTTGATTGGATCAAAGCCAAAACAGGTATTGGTCAAGTGGATGATATGCCTCCTACAGCACGTTTTAGCGCTCAAGTAAGCGATATGTCGGTTAATTTCACAAGTAGCTCTACAGATGATAACGGTGTTGTATCACATAGCTGGAATTTTGGTGATAATAATACTTCAACTCAAATAAACCCAAGTCATGATTATGCTGCCGAAGGTGATTACACTGTTTCATTAACGGTAACTGATTCTAAAGGTCAAGAAGATACAACTTCACAAGTTATAAAAATTGATGGTGGTGTTGTTTTACCAGGTTGTGATGGTATAAATGCTTGGAGTGCAAGTACTAGTTATCAGTTAGATGATATTGTTAGCTACCAAAACTATAAATACCAAGCGACTTGGTGGTCTACAGGCGCACAACCTAATGTTTATAGTAATGTATGGAAAAACTTGGGGGAGTGTAGTTCAGTTGACGAAAATCAAGCGCCAGTGGCAAGCTTTACTGTGACTACTTCAGAGTTAACGGCAAGTTTCACTGATAGTTCAACAGATGATCAAGCAGTGGTTTCTCGTGTATGGGATTTTGGTGATAATGCCTCATCAAATTCAGTAAACCCTACACATGTTTATGATGCAAAAGGCACTTATTATGTGACTTTAACAGTTATGGATGCTAAAGGTTTAACGAGTGTATCAACACAGCAAGTAACCGTTAATGAATCAACAAATACAGGTTGTTCAGATATTGAGCCATGGACTGCAACAGCTGTTTATCTAACAGGAGATGAAGTAGCACTTAATGGTGTTAAATACCAAGCGAACTGGTGGACTCAAGGACAAAACCCTGCAGAATCTGGTGCTTGGGGGCCATGGACTGCAACAGGAACATGTAATTAGGATCGCTTAAATAAAAAATAAAATTATTGTTGTAACAAAGGAGCCCCCTGGCTCCTTTTTTAATGCGCTTGCGCAATAGATAAATATAATGTGGGTTAATTTCCTTATAATTATGATTTAATATAGAATCCTAGATAGGCTAAAATAATTATTAAAATATATGTCCCTTAAAACAAAACCACTTACAAATGAAGATTTTATTGCACTAAATAGAACGGGTGAAAACTTTAAAAGTGTTTTAAATGGTCTATTCTCACAATTTCCGCAATCAGCGCATTCCATATCTGGTATGTCAAACTGGCTTGATTACAATAAGTCTAACTGCCAGCGTATTTTAAATGCTTTACAAAAGAGTCGAAACGGTAAAGAAGTATTAACTCTATTACCAGGCATTTCTGGTTTAGACGACTTTATTGCTAAATTAAAGCAAGCGTCATTACAAAAGCAGCATATTCTAGAACTTGAAAATGTTGTTCAAGCTTTTAATCATCAAATTAAGCTCTATGCAAAAAGTCATGCGCATTTAAAAAGGTTATTGGACGGCAATGAACCAAACAAAGTTACCGAAACAGTCAGTTTGTCGGCACAGCAAAAAAGAAACCAACACTTTTTGTGTTCAAAACAATTGCTATCTTCTTCTATCAAAACATTATTTTCATGTTATGTATTAACTGAAAACCAAAATGATAAGCAGTTTTTACAAGAAGTCGCCATGATCACTAAAATTGGCATAGAACGAAGTAAATCATCACCTCCATTTGTTCAGTTTTATACACACCCAAATCCAGAAGGGTTTATTGCACCTGACAATGTGACTTCAAACTCAAGAATTGATACAAGTAAATTCCAAATAGGCATAGTCGATGAATTTTCAGATCAAAACTTGGCTGATTCATATTCAAGTTTTTCAGCGAGTAACTCAGGCATTGTGTTTAATGACTTAGATGACAATGCGCCTTTTGATGCCAGCTTTTTGTTTAGTAACCCAGATGAGTTAGCTAATCCTTTAGTGCATCAAAGTAAATGTAGTTCAACAAGTATTAGCATAAAATCACCAACTGAAAAGTTGGTTATGATGGTTTTCTTAGATAAAAAATTAGATATGAGAAGCTCAGTTAATGTGGGCTGTTACTCTAATAATCAAAGAGTAGAAGAGGGTAAACTTAGAGCATCAGATATGTGGACAGAACGCTTGCCTGAATTCCCAGAGCTGAATGTTTTACATTCAAGTTCAGAGCGTGCAAAAATCATTGGCGAGCTTAAAGTAGGCGAAATGAGTGACTATCTATTTAACTATGCGAACTTAAATAAAGATGACTTTGTGTGTTATATGATGGAAGTTGAATATCCAATTTGGTCATCTACATATCGTATTTATTTTGAACATTGCTAAAATTATATCACTTCTTAAATAAGCATAAAAAACGCCACATAAGTGGCGTTTTTTATATAGTTAAACTACTAAAAATCAAACTGCATACCAGCATAATATTTACGACCTATACCATCATATAATAAGCCGCCAGCATTTAAATCAGGCAATGCTGCAGGTTTTTTATCTGCTACATTATCTATACCTAAATACAAAGATATCGCATCGTCATATGAGTAACTTAAGTTTAGATTATGATATGCATATGCTTTTACTTTATTATTGAAAGTATCTGGATATAACTCAGGTGTCGCTTCTTTATTAAACGTAGATTCACCAATGTAGTTAACTGTCCAGCTAACAAGCATATCATCCGTTTTTAAAGCCGAAGTGATCAAAGCTCTAAAATGAGGCGAGCCAACTTCACCAGCTTGACTATCTATATCAGTTGGGTCTGCTGAGTTTTGTTGGAAGGTTTTTTCATCTAAATAAGTGCCTTTGAAAGTAAAGTTTAGCTGGCCGAAAGATAAACTATGGCTATAGTTAATATCTAAGTCAGTGCCACTTGCAGCAAAATTTGCTGCATTAATACTTTGTGTAGAAACTAATAAAATTTGGCCTCCTGAATCTCTTTTAACAGCATCACAAAAAACGCTATTTAAACTTTGACCATCAACACAGTTATTCAAAATATCAGTAGGTTCAAAGGTAGTGATAGCGTCTTCAATGTTTATATCCCAATAATCTACTGCAATACTGAGCTCATTAAATGGCGTATAAACTAAACCAACAGTTAATGTATCAGCAATTTCAGGGTTTAGTTCTATATTGCCTTTGCTTTCAACAGAGCGCGTACCAAAAGAAGCATTAGATATAAAATCTGGTGCTAAACCTAAACTTGCACAATTAGCTACACGATTACTACCATCAGGACCTAATAATTGATTATCAGAATGACATGGATCTGTCATGCTTGCCCCGCCAATTGATTCAGCTGCAAATAGCTCTTGTATATTAGGCGCTCGAACTGCATGCGAGTATGTATAACGTGTCCTAAAGTCACTATTAATAGCCCAATTCAGTGCTAATTTATAAGTTGAGTCACCACCTGTTACGCTATGATCAGAATAACGTGCCGCTAATTCTAAATCTAGATTCTCTATTGCAGTTTGCCCTTCAATTAAAGGTACTAGTAACTCACCATAAATCTCTTTTACTGTATAGCTACCGGTAACTGGGCTTAAATATGAGTTTTCAGGGCGAGTAGGACCAGTACGAGAACCCACTAAACCTGAACCAACACCATCAGCATCAACAGCTTGTGATAATAAATCAGGATTACTGTTTGAAGTTTCTTTACGGTATTCTACACCTACTGCAAAATCTACAGTTCCTGCAGGTGCTTCAAATAATTCACCACTTAATGAAAAAGCTGCGACGGTCTGCTCAATTGAATCTCTTTGTTGTAATATTACACCAACATAATCTTTTGCTTCATCAGATGCTAAACCATCAATTGGATTATATGCGACACAATCTGGGTTTTGCGCAGCATCACGACAAACCGCATTACCATTTGCATCAGTGACTGCATCTAAAGCGCGATAGTAATTTTCATTTGATATATCATCAGAATTTAATTCACTATCAACTTTTCCGTGTTGAATATAAAAATTATAATCATAATCTGAAAATGAACCTTCACCACCCAATGTGAATTGACTTGTTTCCCTAATATTCTCATTTCTTGCTGTTAAACCAATAACAGCTAAAGCAACAACATCAAGTTCTCTTTGCTGCATAATATCTACAAGTTGCTGTGGTCTAAATGGATTATCTTTTGTGATAGAAATAAGCGGTCCAAAGTTATCATCGTGAAAAACCGATGCTTGTGTTGATACTGCCGATTCTACTTTGCCATATTTTGCTTCTGCAAATAATCTAAGATCATTATTTACATCATAGTGACCATTAATATTAAAAATTAAACGTTCACTTGGTGAGTTTAGGGTGCCCGTTTCTTGAGTTCTAAAACCATCTCCGCCATCACATGGTACAACCTGACAATTTATACCAGCAACAAAATCTCTAAACTGGCCTGTTTCTCTATCAATTGCATAGGTATCGTAACCTAAACCAAAAGGATCATCTGCAAAAGTAGGAGGGAGTGGATTATTAATAATATCAAAGTCTGTACCCTTTAAAATCCAATTTTCATTTGGCACATAAAATAATCCTTCTTTACTTAAAGCTTGATATCGTACATCGTTGAAGAAAATAGTATCTGCTATCCCGTCATCTGGGCCAGTATTGAGTGGATTAGCTCTAAAAACATAACGATTTAATGCGTAATCTCTTGATGTAAAAGGGATTTCTTCTTCATTTGAATAAGATAAATGACCTGTGACATTACCTTTATTACTATCGAAATTAGTACCATAAGTAAAAGAAACATCTTGTGTTTCGCCATCACTTTCAGCGGTGATCCCTGCTGAAATATCAACTTTTAAACCTTCTATGTCATCTTTTAATATAAAGTTAACAACTCCTGTCACAGCATCTGCGCCATATATTGCTGAAGCACCACCTGTTATAATTTCAATATGATCAACGAGAGCTGAAGGTATCATGCTCATATCTACTGCAGACGTGCCGGCTGCACCTGGTACGTGACGACGACCATTTACTAAAACTAATGTTCTGTTTGTACCTAACCCCCTTAAATTAGCGAGCTCTAATCCTGCATTATTTAATGAAAATCCCGCACCACTGTTAGTATTATTACCTGCACCACCAATACCATCCAATAAGGCAGGGTATTTGTTAAGTAAATCACCTATATTTTTAGCACCAGACATCTCAATCGCTTCAGAGTCTATTACTGTCGTAGGTGTTGTCATTTGTGCGCTAGAACGCTGAATTCGAGACCCTGTAACGGAAATACGTTCCACCTGCTCCTGGGCGAGTTCTTCTTCGGCATAACTAGGTGTAACTGTATAAATAGAACTTAAAGCTGTGAACATTAAAACTTTTTTTATTGCTCCAGCCAACTGCGTTTTGTTAAAAGAATGGTATTTAATCATTTCATTGCACCCCTATTAATATCTTTGAAGATATATAAATCCTGTTAATTTTTATATTTATTAATTTTGAAGAATGACGCATCTTAGATTCACTCTGAGATATAAAATAACAAGTGAGATACATGTGTGCAATAATTAGTTATATCTATTTACAATTTAAGTTATTAAAAGGTGTAAGGGGTAAAGTCTTATAACTTGAGGTTATCAATATTTGCGCACTTTTCTTTTGAACCTATAGTGTGTTTAATGTGTTTAACCACTTTTTTCGCTGTACTTCTAAAAGTGGTTAACTTGCCACCATATAAACTGATGATGTAAGGATTTTGAGGGGATTGCCAAATAATGCTTTCTCTAGGGCGCGAAAAAGCAGCATTTTTTTGCTTAGGTAATACACGTACTCCTGCAAATGAGCGGATGATTTTTGGTAATTCTCCTTTATAATAACTTTGGTAGACTGATAATAAATAATCGATTTCCTCTGCATGGGGGCTGATATATTCTGGAAGTTCTTCTAAAACAACTTCAGTAGTGCCTATTAGTGTTTTACCATACCAAGGCATAACAAATATCACACGTTGATCAGCTTTAGACTCTAAGTAGAATATTTTTTTGGGCGCCGTTTTATCTAAAATAATATGCGTACCTTGCACCCAATCAATATTGCAGCCCTTAACTTGTGGGTAAATTTTATCTAAAGTTTCATTCACCCAAGGCCCAGTTGCGTTAATTATCATTAGTGTATTAACTTCACTTATCCCTTTATTTATATTAAATGATACTTTATATCCGCTACTGAGCTTTTCGGCTTTAATAAATTCGGCATGGGAATGAGCACTGGCTCCTAAGTTAAGCGCACTTTTCATCACACTGTTAGTTAATAATTGATCGTTTGTTTGTGCATCCCAATATTGAAATACTGCAATTAACCCCTCTGTTTTTATATCTTTTAATAGTGACCAATCTTTTTTAGGTATTTCTTTATAACGGCTTAGCTTATTAAATCCAGACAGTAGAGCATATAATGATAAACCTAATCTTAATGTCCAAACACTTCTTGAGGTATCACTATATACAGGAATGTAAAAAGGGATAGGGTGTACTAATTCGGGGGCTAACTTTAATAATGAGGCACGTTCATGCAATGCGTTGTATACCAAGTTAAGTTGCATTGTTTCTAAATAACGTAACCCCCCATGTATTAACTTACTTGAACTACATGAAGTTTGACTTGCGTAATCACCTTTTTCCAAAAGTAATACGCTGTAACCAGCAGCGGCAGCACATTGGGCAACGCCTGCACCTGCTATACCTCCTCCAATAATAGTGACATCAAACTGCGTCATAAACTTATAATCTCATTAAGATCTTATTAAGTTAAGTGTGGAAAATATATAAGAATAATCAAGTATAAAAGTGAAAATTTTTGAAGGCGTTACCCAACTCCCCCCGAGAGCCAGTTAATTAACGTTAATGGTAAGATATAAAGGCTGATTGTATGAGTAAGCTATTCGTGTGGGGGATTTTTTAATATTGAAATGAGTTTTGTCATTGTATTGATGGATATCTCTCCCATCAAATCAGGATTAGATAACGCATAAATTTCACCTTCTATCTCACTAGAATTAATATCTTCACGAATTTCAATAAAGTTAGCCCAAAACTCTAAGTCATCACTTGTAATCAAATTTTGCAAATACATATTTAAATTATTGATGAGCATTAAAGGAGTGATATTAACAAGTGTCGTATCACTCTCCCTTGGATATGTTGCTAATTGAGAAAAAGCATTATCTTTGTTTTCATCAAATTGAATTATTGCTAATAAAGCTTCTTCTCTTGTCATTATAGTCGGTTATCTAAGATTAATTGGCTCACCAGTTGTTGACCTAAGTCAACATTAGTAGAAGAGCCATCGAGTGCTTGGCGAGTATCTTCAATCAGTTGTTGCATACTCTCTTTAATTGTTTCAGAGCTACTTAATTGTTGTTGTACTTGATCAATTGTTGATTCGACTAAGCTCGCACTTGAAGAAGACATTGATACTAATTCTTGTAAACTTTCCATAGTCGTATTTGCGATATCAACACTGCCATCAATAATGGTTGTAACTTCTTTTTGTTTATCAATAATCGAAGAAGAAATTCCCATAATTTTTTTCATTTCATTTTGGATCTGATCTGCAGATTGATTTGCGGTGTTTGCTAATGAGCGTACTTCATCAGCTACAACCGCAAAACCACGACCATGTTCACCTGCACGAGCAGCTTCAATTGCGGCATTTAATGCAAGTAAATTAGTTTGGTCGGCAATGCCTTTAATTGATTCAACTAATTGACCAATATTACGATTATTTTCATCTAGGCTGGCAAGAAGTTCTGTAAATTCGCTGATGTATTGCGCCGAAGTGGTGATATTGTCAGTTAAGCTTTCGAGTTGTTGAATACCATTAGCAGACGTTTGAGAAGTTGCTTTTGCAGATTCAAATGACTCGCTAGACGTATGCTCAACACTTTCAGATTGCTCAATAAATGATTGGATCAAGCCATAATTACTTTCTATTTCACTTAATCTATTTGAAGATGCTACATTTACATTTTGTGCATTTTCAGTAATTTGTTGTGCCATTTCTAAAGCACCACCAGAGATTAATTGATCTAAAACCTGTGCTTTAGCATTTAGATCCGCTAATTCTTCTTGTTTAATTAAAACATGTCCTTCTGGAGTTTTATCGCCACCAAAAAAATTAAACATTGGGAAATCCTCTTTATTAGTTATTCAGTGGCATCAGAATTCAACATCGAATCTACACTGGCATAGGTTGATACACAATATGGCACACAATAGGTTAATAATATTTTAATCAAATGGCTGATTGTAATTTGGCCATTGAATATGACATCGGCATGGTTTATGAAAACTAAAATAGTTCCTACAACCATAGCAACTTTTAATGAACGCAAAATTACGGAACTGCTTGTCGCTAAATTAAACCATTGCATATTAAATACTCACCGAGTAATCAATTGTTTATAGCGTAAACATACACGACAAATAAGCTAACTACCATAATAAATAAGCAATTTATAAAAATTAAATTATTTTTAAATATAGCTCTATTTTCAAAAATAGTTCTATATTTAGATGTAATTAATAATTCTGATAAAAAGGAAGCCACGATGTCGAATCATCATACGTATAAAAAAGTCGAAATGGTTGGGTCATCACCTACTAGCATAGAAGAAGCAATTCATAATGCGATTGAGGAATGCAATAAAACAATTAAAAATTTAGATTGGTTTGAAGTTGTTGAAACACGTGGTCATATTGTTGATGGCAAAGTCGGTCATTTTCAAGTCACTATTAAAGTGGGTTTTAGAATTGAAAAGAGCTGATTGTATCGAATTATACATATAAACGCAGTCTTATAGCCTTAAACCTAAGTTTAAGGTTGTCAACTTATCTTCATTAAACTGTCACTCAAAAGTCATATCAGCACCTCATTATCATTATTAAATCTCTTGTTATTTTAAATAATAGTGACTCGTAATAGATTAGGAGGTAATTATGAAACTACAACATCTAGATACTGTAATGTTTATGTGGTGTGTCTCTGGCCACAAAAGTGACAAGTTAAAACCTTTTGCTAGTTTAATTTCAAAAACAGGTGACGGTTATCTACAAGTTGCATTGCCAATTCTTTTATTGTCTTCAGATAAAGGCATGCAACTAATTATTGCTACTTTAATCGCATTTATGATTGAACGGCCCTTATACTGGCTTTTAAAAAATACTTTAAAGCGAAACCGTCCACCTCAGGCCATTCCTTTTTTTAAAGCCAGTATCGTAGCCTCCGATGAATTTAGTTTCCCTTCAGGGCATACATCCGGCGCTTTTTTATTAGCTTTTTTAATAGCGCAATATTTTCCTTCACTTAGCTTATTGATTTACATATGGGCTAGTTGTGTTGGTATATCTCGCGTTTTACTGGGTGTTCACTTTCCAACGGATATTTTAGCAGGCGCAGGCCTAGGTACGGCGCTTGGATCTTTAACAATTATAATTATAGGTCAGTAAATGAAGATACTTTACGGAGTACAAGGGACAGGAAATGGCCACTTAACACGTTCTCGTGTAATGGCTGAACATTTAAAAAACACCGAACTAGATGTCACTTACTTAATCTCAGGAAGGACAAAATCTAAATTATTTGCCATGGAACCATTTGGTAATTTTGAACATAGGGAAGGGTTAACATTCGTTACAGAAAATGGAAAAATAAAAAAAAGACAAACTCTGCAAAAAAATAATATAAAGCAGTTTTTGAGTGATGTTAAAACGCTAGATTTAACGGAATATGACTTAGTTATAAGCGATTTTGAACCTGTTAGCGCATGGGCAGCAAAACAACAGGGGATTGATTCAATAGGAATAGGGCATCAATATGCTTTTACACATGATATTCCTAAGGATGGAGGAACTTGGCTGACTAATACATTAATACAAAAATTTGCGCCTGTTCGGTTTCCAATTGGTTTACATTGGCATCATTTTGATAGTCCAATTTTACCGCCTATAGTAGATGTTAAATTAAGCAGCTCCAATATAATTGAAAATAAAGTACTCGTATATTTGCCTTTTGAAGCACAAAATGAGGTGATCAATTTATTACAAAAATTTAAAAATTTTGATTTTTATATTTATTCGCCTGATTTAGTTAATGAGGATAATGGTAATATTCATACCAGATCCCCTTGCTTAACAGGTTTTAAGAATGATTTAATTCAAAGCAAAAAAGTAATTTGTGGTGCAGGGTTTGAGCTTGTTAGTGAATGTATTCATATAGGCATTGATGTTTTAGTTAAGCCATTAGCAGGGCAAATGGAGCAAATATCAAATGCAAAAGCACTACAAGCACTTGGTTTAGGTAAAGTAATGAATAAGCTAGATTCAAAAATATGTGAAATATTTTTAACATCAGATATCAAATTACATCAAGCTAATTACCCTGATGTTGCCAAGCACTTGGTGACTTGGTTAAAACAAGGAAGATGGCATGAACAGCAAGAACTAGCTGATTTATTATGGAAAAGGTGAAAATAGTTTGCTGGCTAAGTTATAAAAAAAACTCAGCATTTATTTTTATTACTGTCATATCAAATAAACAACAAAGCCAAGCAATACCAGCTTGGCTTTTCAATATTTATTATTAAAGCTTATAAGATACTGTCGCTTTTATATTTCTACCTGGCTCATAATCTGTTAAGAATAAATCACCAAACCTCGGATGCTTCGAAAGACCCGTTCTTGATGACTGTGAAGCGTAATATTCATCAAATAAATTATCAACTCCAAGACTAATTGCTAAGCCATTAACAGCAGATGGCGCCCAGCGAAGTGAAATATTTTGAACTGTGTAGCTGTCTTTTGCAGTATCTACAGTTGCGCCATCTAATGAAGGCGCATGATCTAGACTTGCAACGGTTAAAATATCCCAATGAGCTGTTAATTCTAGAGCTTCAAAGTAATAATCTACGTTAGCACTTATTGTATCACCTTGCTCTCGATCTAAACGAAACCCATCTAAAGATTGATAATCAGCAAAAGCATTTAAATCACTTTCAGCAGAAGAGTAACTCAGTTGAACTTGTAAGTGACCTAAATTATAGCCTGCATAAGCTTCAAAACCTGTTACTTCTAAATCACCTACATTATCTTTATGATAATCACGCGGACCACCACCTGGGATTTGAGCATAGTCATAGATATAATTATCTACATCTGTTTGGAATAAAGTGATACCTGCTGTAAAGCTATCTGCACCTAAAACTGCTGCGCGGTATGCAATAGCAAATTCTGAGTTTAAACCTGTTTCAGCTTCAATACCCTGATTTTCAGTATCATCAATGCCTGCTCCCGTAAATACTTCACTTAGCTCAGGGCCTTTAAATAACTGTGTTGCACTGAGTTTAAATATTAATTCACTACTTACATCATATTGTGCAGCTAACGCGCCCGTTACTTTTGAAAACGAATTATCAACTACAGTTGAATCAATATCAAAGTTGTCATAACGAACACCAGGTATTAGAGTGAAACCATTATCAAATGCAATTTTATCTTCTATGAAAATGGCTGAATTAGTTGCCTCTTCATCTGCTGTACGAATAGCGCCTGATAAAGCATTTGCAGTATATAGTGTTTCATATTTCACAATATCAACACCATAACTTAAACTGTTGCTTATATTGCCATCTAAAAAGGAATTTCCAATTAAGTTAATGCCTGTATTGTCAGCTTCACCTGTTACTTTACTTGCCCACATTGCAAAGGCTGGATTTTCTGCCCAGCCACTTTCATCACGGTATAACTCACTTTGATTGTTAAATATAGCAAGTTTTAATACTGAATCTTCATTGAAATTTAATTCATAATTTAAAGTAATAGTATCGCGGCTAAACTCAGTAGGCCAATTTAATGGCACACCTAAAGCACCTGTGATTGCGATATCAGTAGCAGACCCCATATCCGGGCGATAGCTATAATCACCTTTATCTGAATAGGTTTCATAACCAAACTCTAAGCGTTGATTTTCTGATAAATCCCAACCCAACTTTAATAATGCATCATCTAGTTCACCTTCAAGGCCTTTCACTTCACCATCAGTACCTTGAATTTTATCACCATTGACATCTGTTAAAGTACCGCCGCCCACTTCAAAGTTTTGGCGGTCAACAAAGTTATAATATGCCAATACATCAACAGCATCTGAAAGTTGACCATATCCTGTTAATGAATATGAGTTTGCAGAGTTATCAGCGAACGTAGTTTGTAATCTCGCACCAAACTGCTGATCTTTCTCTAATAATTCACTGGCTTCTTTTGTTTCAAAGCGTACAGCACCACCTAAACCGCCATTAATCACTGAGTTTGTGCCTACCTCAATGTCTACTGATTTTAGAATGTCCGCGTGGATCTGTAAGTTACCCATATGGTGATACATATAAGTATTTTGATTTGCACCATCAATAGTTACTTTTAAATCTTTATCTTCTAATGAACGAATTGTAATTCTTTGGTTCATTGAGTGAGAGCCACCTACATCAATACCAGGAATAGTTCTTAATAAATCACTTAGGTGATCCGCTTGTTTTGAAGCAAGTGTTTCTTCATTAAAATATAAAGAAGACGCTTTAACTTCAGTATTCCATATCTCAATCTGCTCTAATTTATTGTTTTTATCTACCGTAGTCTCTTCTGCATAAACGAAGTTAGTTGTACAAACACTTGAAATTAATAAACATAGAGCGCTTTTTTTAAAGCTATGAGTTGGCATGACTTTCCCTTAATAAAATTCTAAATACGAATGATTATCGGTATGATACAATCAAGGTGAGAAAAAGTTTCATTAGTCTGTTATGCAATATCGTCAGATTACATTTATATATCGTCAAAGGAGTAAAGGAAGTTAAAATGGCATCAAAAATTACACATGAAACGATTGTAAACCAACAGCAACTAAGAGAAATGATTACATCTGTACATCATAGTGAATATCATTTAAACCTAGCAAATGAGCAGCCGATTATGTCTGGGTTATTTTCTTTTTCTGATCTTGCATCGGGGATCTCAGTGCATTGCAATGATGTAATTGAAATGCAAAATATGAGCTCATCAATAGAGTTACCGCCCTGTTTAAGTTTTAATATTGTTTTTAAGGGCAAGATACATTTTAACTTAGGAAAACAGGCATATTTTATTGGTGGTAAAGATGCCCCTGAAGTTGAATGTTCAGCCATTATTTTAAATAAACCAGATATTATGACACGCCATATGAAGCAAGATGAGCATGTTAAAAAAGTAAATGTATTTATAAAGCAAGAATGGCTGAAGAAAAGATGTAAAAACACACAAGACTTCGAAATATTAAATAAAATCTTTATGAAGGATTTAGCTGTTTATAAATGGCAAGCTTCAGATAATATAATCAAATTATCTAAATTGATCTTACAAGAAAAAGTCAAAACAGGGTTTGCAACAGAATTATTAATAGAACAAGTTGCTTTACAGATTTTAGCTGAGTGTTTTGATATTTTAAGTAATCAAGTTACGGTGAAACAGGATGAAAAAAATACCAACAATAAAGTAATAAAATCAGATCTAACGTTAAAAAAACAAATTGATTTATTAATCACTAACCCCATTTCATTAGAAGGTATCGCAAAATCTATGGGTTTAAGTATTAGTACATTACAAAGACGTTTTAAAAAAGACTATGGTACAACAGTCGTTGATTATATCCTTAAAAAAAGACTTGAAAATGCTCGAGTAGCAATTGCAATTAATGGGTTAAGCATAGGCGAAGCTGCATATCTAGCAGGTTATAATCACTCATCTAATTTTATAACGGCTTTTAAAAAACGATTTAATATTACACCTGCAAGTTTATTAAAATCCCATATATTGTCAGAATAAATTTAACTAAGATCAAACTTTATTAACTTTGTGGTATGACCAGTTTATTTGTCTGCTATACTAATTTAATTGTTATTAATTAAATAAAAACAATAATAAGGAAAGCAATTATGCAAAGTTATAAAGCTCCTTTAATGGATATTAAATTTCTATTTGATGATGTATTTGATTATTACGGTCATTACCAAAAATATACCGAATTTGAAGAAGCGACACCTGATTTAGTTGATGCTATTTTTCAAGAATGTGCCAAATTTTGTGAAAATGAATTATTACCTTTAAACCAAAGTGGTGATAAAGAAGGCTGTAAATTTGAAAATGGTGTAGTGACAACGCCAAAAGGATTTAAAGAAGCATATAACTTATATGTTGAAGGTGGATGGCAAAGTTTATCACATCCTTTAGAGCACGGCGGCCAAGGTATGCCTGCTTCATTAGGAATGGCAAAAGCTGAAATGATGGGCACAGCAAACTGGTCTTGGGCTATGTACCCGGGTTTAAGTCATGGTGCTATGAATACAGTGCAAACACATGGTACTGATGATCAAAAAGCGCTTTATTTAACACGGCTCACTGAAGGAACATGGACAGGTACTATGTGCTTAACTGAGCCACAATGTGGCACAGATTTAGGACAAGTAAAAACGAAAGCTGAACCCAATGGTGATGGTACATATAACATTTCAGGTACAAAAATATTTATTTCAGCAGGCGATCACGACTTAACAGAAAATATAATTCATATCGTACTTGCAAGATTACCAAATGCACCAGCTGGCACACGCGGTATTTCTCTTTTTATAGTGCCTAAAGTCCAGGTTGATCAAAAAGGTAATTTAGGTGAAAGTAATCATGTTACCTGTGGTTCAATCGAAGATAAAATGGGCATTAAAGCCTCATCAACAGCAGTCCTAAACTTTGACAATGCAAAAGGCGTACTGATTGGTCCTGAAAATAAAGGGCTAGAATGCATGTTTACTTTTATGAATACCGCACGTGTAGGTACCGCATTGCAAGGTGTATGCGCATCGGAGCTGGCATATCAAAACTCATTAGCCTATGCAAAAGAACGATTGTCAATGCGCTCATTAACAGGCAAAAAACACCCAGATAAGATTGCAGATCCTATTATCGTTCACCCTGATGTAAGAAAGATGCTTATGACACAAAAAGCAATTAGTGAGGGAGGACGTGCCATGATTTATTATGCTGCAAAAATAGTAGATGATATAGAAATGGCAAAGACCAAGGCTGATAGGAAAACTGCTGATGATAGACTTGGTTTTATTACCCCAATCTTAAAAGCATTTTTAACTGAGGTAGGTACTGAAAGCGCAAATCATGGTTTACAAATATTTGGTGGTCATGGTTATATTAAAGAATGGGGTATGGAGCAAATTGTACGTGATGTGCGTATTTCAACATTATATGAAGGTACTACAGGCATCCAAGCCCTTGATTTACTTGGCCGAAAAATACTACTAACACATGGCCGCTCTTTAAAAGACTTTACTAAAGAAGTTTTATTATTTTGTAAAGATCAAAGCATGTTGTCTAAAAACCCACATAAACGCCAAATGAACAAGTTTATTTGGCCATTAAGTAAAGGCATTGCAAATTGGCAGCAATACTCGATTCGTTTGGCACTTAAAGCTAAGAAAAACCGGGACATAGTTGGATCTGCATCAGTTGATTATTTAATGTATTCAGGTTATTTAGTTATGGCGTATTTTTGGGCTCAAATGGCGCAAAGTGCTTATGAGAAATTAGCAGGGGAGGTTGAAAATAGAGATTTTTATCGTGCTAAAATTAAAACTGCTGAATTTTATTTTGATCGCATTTTACCAAGAACAAAATCATTGGCAGCGACGATGATGGCAGACCCAAAAACTTTAATGCAATTAGATGAAGATTTATTAAGCTTTTTATAATACAAAAAACGTATTATGGCTAAATAAGAAGTTAAATTGGGTGTCACACACAAGTCTTTTATTTCATTTTACTGTAACAGTAATGAAATAAAAGATTAATTTATTTTGTGTAATTTATCTTTAGTGCTAACAACTTAAGTAAATTAGATGAAAAATAAATTTTTATTAATGGCTCGTGGTCAATCACATGTCAAATATTTTAAAAAATTATCTGAATATTTCAAATCAAATAAACAAATTAATATAACTGTCTATCGACCATCCAAATCAATATTTAATTTAAAAGCCTTAAAATATATAAATAAAATAAAACCCGCAATTTTAAAAGAAAACTTATCATTACATTTTTCAAAAAAGAAAAAGGCACACCCAATATTATCAAAATCCCTATTTTGGCCAATCTATTGTTTTATTAGATCATTACTTGAATATTATTATATTGCTAAGCATTGTGCTGTGATTACAAAAATAGACCCTAATGTTGTAGGTGTTTGGAATGGTCAAAAATTTCCAAGCAGTAGTATTGTAATTGCTGCGAAGATATTAAAAAAACAAATAATTTATTTCGAAAATGGTTTACTACCCAATACAACTGTCTGCGATTGGAGAGGTGTAAATTGTGAAAATAGCGTACCTAGAGACCCATCATTCTTCAGAAGTTATAGATTAAAAACATTATTGAATTCAAACGAGGTTAAAAGGGATATAAAATTAACAGCAAGAACGCCTATAGTACCGAAAAGTATTGATTCTAATGAAATATTAATACCAAAAGAATATATATTTGTACCTTTTCAAGTTGAAACTGACAGTCAAATAATTAGAAATTCTCCATGGCTTAAATCGATGGACGAATTATTTGATGAATGTATAAAACAACTCAATAAAAACTCAAAACTGTTTTTTGTTTTTAAAGAACATCCTAGTGAAAAAAGAAGCTATAAGCACTTATATGGAAAACATAAAAGGGCTATTTTTTGTAATTCAGCTTGCACACAAATATTAATAACAAACGCAAAGAGCGTTTTAACAATAAACTCTACGGTTGGAATCGAAACTATTTTACTTGGAAAAATGCCAATTGTTCTAGGTAATGCATGTTATAAAATTGAAGGTCTGTCCCATATTCCTAAAAACTCAAATGAACTAATTGATGTATTAAGAAGCACAAAGTTAGGAAATGAAAATAAGCCTTTACATAAAACATTTATCAAATTTTTAAATAATGATTATTGCATCCCAAGTAATTGGCATAATGTTAATGAAAATCATCTTATAAAATTGGAATCTAGGCTATTAAAAAAAGATACTATGGCTACAATAACTAATGCAGAAACAAGTCCATCAGAGGTTAGGCAACACTTTAAAAAATATGCACAATCTGGTTCTTTGATTACAATGTAACTTTATTCTAGCCATGTTCATATAGGTATTAAACTTAATATAAAATGATTAAGTTCTTGAAGACATTGGATGTTCAGGGCTTAATTGTAGTAAATCCCATAAATTACCATATAAATCTTCAAATACAGCTACGGTGCCATAATCTTGCTCTTGTGGCTCTCTTACAAAATTGATGCCATCTGATAGCATTCGATTATAGTCTCGCCAAAAATCATCTGTACTTAAAAATAGAAAAACACGTCCACCAGTTTGATTACCTGTAAATTTTGTTTGATTCTCATTAGAGGCACGTGCTAATAATATTGTGGTACCCTGCGACCCTGGCGGAGAAACAACTACCCAACGTTTATCTTGGTTTGGTTGGTATGTATCTTCAATAAGATCAAACTTAAGTTTATTTACATAGAAATCAATTGCTTCATCATAATCTTTTACGACTAAGGCAATATGTATTATTGACTGCTTCATTCATATTCCTTTAAATTTGAATTAAATCCATTCTTGTTGATCAGATGAAACGGTTCTTTCACTTAAGTTTTCTCCAGTATGGGCGGTTGATGTAGGTTCAATCATCATAAAGTGGGTATCAGGGTGTGCTTTTGGACAATGCTCAACTCCTTTAGGCACCACATACATTTCACCTGGGTTAAGGATTATATTTTTAGCTCTTAACTGTAAGGTCAATTGTCCTTTAAATACGATAAATAGTTCATCTTCATTATCATGTGTATGCCAAACTAATTCGCCGCTTCCTTTTGCTATTTTGACTAATTGCCCATTCGATTGAGATATTACTTTAGGTGTCCATTGTTGATCGAACAAACCAAATTTTTCAGCAATATTAATTTTATTCATATGTTCTGCCCGACAAAATTTATGCTTTTAATTTAACAGCTGTGCCAAAAACCATGATTTCTGAAGAACCATCCATAATAGCACTGGTAGTAAAACGAATACCAACAACGGCATCAGCTCCTTTTTCAGTGGCATTTTGAACTAAGCGTTGCACTGCGATATCTCTCGCTTCGGTTAACATTTCTGTATAACCACGTATTTCACCACCCACTATATTTTTTAAACCTGCCATTATATCACGGCCAATATGCTTAGCTTGAACAACATTTCCTGTAACAACCCCCAATATTTGATCTATCTCTTTTCCTGGAACTGTTTCTGTTGTGGTGTAAATCATAAGTTTCCCTAAAGACTGTGGCTAAAATGTAAAAATGCTTGATAATAGTGCGAGTTCTTATGAGCTTAGCACTAATATATCGAGGGGACAAATTACACCATAACACAATTAATTGTTAAATTAGATGTTACAAAATAGTGCGTTTACAACATATTCAGTGTCTAGATTTACTGTTAAAATCATGGGTTTTTAAGGCGTATCAACTTAGTTAACACTATGATTATGAATGAAGCATTGAAACAAAAAATAATCACCGTTTGTAATAAAAAAATAGAAAGAAAAGGCGATAACGTAGGTTTATCTTTCTATGCATTTTTTGCAAATAAAAATGATGATCCTGAATTATTAATGGAAGTCGCAACTTGGTGGATAATGACACATAAATTAGATCACTTTGAAAAGGCGATTAAAATTAAAACTATGGTAGAGCAAATATAACATTTCAATTAAAGGAATATGATGTACACACTTTATTATTATCCACTTAACGCCAGTATGGCACCGCATTTTGTATTAGAGGAAATGGGCATAGATTATCAATTACAATTAGTTGATAGACAATCTAATGCGCATAAATCTAACGAATATTTAGGATTAAACCCTACAGGGCGAATACCTACTTTAGTTGATGATGGCGAAGCAATATTCGAAAGTGTCGCAATTTGTTTACATTTATGTGATAACAACCCCTCACAATCCTTGATGCCAGAGGTAGGCAATAAAAATAGACCAAAATTTTACCAATGGTTAATGTATTTAAATAATACCGTTCAAGCTGAATTGATGTTGTATTTTTACCCTCAAAGACATAGCGGCAAAGAAGCAGATATAAATACGATAGTAACGATACAAGAGCAACGTGTCACAGATATGTTTGCACTGCTTGATAGTGAACTTAAGGGGAAAGACTATTTGGTGGGTGATAGCATAACAGTGTGTGACTATTTTTTATTTATGTTAGCTGTTTGGGCTGATGAATTTAAAAAACCACCATTATCATTTAATAACTTATCGCGATACCTTAAAAAACTTGCAACTAGAGATTCCGTCGTACGTGTCTGTGAAAAAGAAAATTTCAGTTTGGTTGATTATCTTTAACAAATAGATGGGCTTTATTAATATTCACTTAAATATAGTAGAGTCTTTTTAATTTTTAAGACATAATTGTACCAGATTTAGGCGATACACGAGTAATCATAATGGCAGCCAAAACTTGAGAGTCTATGTATTTAAAGGACTTAAGTCTTAGTCAATGGCCGTCGCCATGTCCTATTATTTACTTAAGTATTTTGACAAGTTCACCGAAGTACTATTAAAAAGGTCTGTGGTAATAATTATCTATAGGTTTGCTTTAATTGAGAAACATGCATGTGACCTCATTTATTTTGATCACATGCTGTTCAGAATTTATAGATTTACTTTGAAGCTGTATCTGATGAAGATTCTGTATCTGACTCTGAGTCAGTATTTTCTTCTGGCTTGCTTAGTTTTATTAAATTAGCTTTTAATCCAGCAAATTGACCTTTTTCTTTAGCCATTTGAGTAAGAGCTTGTAGCGTAGGCGCAGTCTCTTTAGCAAAACGTTTTTGTTTATACGCAGCAGTTAACCATTTACTCAAAAATTTATGTTCTGAAGTTGGACCAAATCCACACTTGCCAGTTTGTTGTTCAATCGCTAAAGCCATCAATGCACATTGTGCCATGTCTGTGAGCAATTGCTCGTGAAGTTCTTCTTGTTGCAAAATTTCGTTTACCTGTATATTTAGTTGCGCATATTCTATCACTATTTATACAATCATAAAATATCTAGAGTATGTATAGGGCCAATAAAATACAAAAAATAGTAAAAAAGATTAAAAAAAATATAAAATTCGCAGATAAAGTTTAATTTTTTGTTTAAAACACGCTTACAAAGTCTCTATTTTGCGAAATTAATAAAAGTTTTTCACATTCATAGCGACTATCTTTATCGATAAAGACAACTTTGTAATCACTAGCATAATGCATTCGTTAAATAATCCACCCTTAGGGACAAGATATATTGAATGGATTTTATCTGAGCTATTTATCAGGTTGAATTTATATGGTTTGGTAGCTTGCTAAGGGAAGAAGTTAATAAAATGCTTATGTGAATTTTATATATTTTCTGATCTTATGGATGTATCTAATGGTCGTTTAATTAAATCTGTATATTAGGTGATGACTTTACAGAATATGTCTGAATTACAAATAATTCTATCAAAAATTACAGTGTTTCACTTAATATCGGAAATTATGTTCAATTTTTCGAAACGTTAAATAATCTGACATTTGATTATTACGAATTAAAACAAGACTTAGTAAAAATAGCACAATATTTTAAATCTTGATGATCAATAAAGTTGTGGCAGCCTCAAATACTTTGAAAACGCACGGGTTTACACAAAGAGTTAACGTTTATGAAGATTTAGATTACATAAAGATAAAAAATATCAATAACAATGATAAAGAATTGTTATTATTGGACGATGTAAATAATAGTTTATAACTGATTTAGGAAAACTCATGTCAGCAGTAAAAAGAATGGAATATAAAACCCTGACTCAGTTAGTCACCGAATCTGTCAGAGAAAAAATACTCAGTGGTGAGATAGCCGTTGGAACACATATACGTCAAGCAGCTCTGGCAAAAGAGCTAAATGTAAGTCAAATACCTGTGCGCGAGTCACTTTTATTATTAGAAAGTGAAGGGCTAATTACTTTTAAAGCAAACAAAGGCGCCAGTGTTACTGAGTTTAATTTAGAGCAAGTAGATGAGCTATTTCTGTTAAGAGCGACATTAGAAACTCAGCTATTAGAAAGTTCAATCCCTAATTTATCCCATGATAAAATAAAACAAGCTGGTTTTATTTTAGATACGTTAGATAATGCACTTAAGTTAAATAATGCGCCTAAAGTGTGGTGTGATTTAAATACCGATTATCATACATGTTTATACTCATCAGCTGACTTACCTCAAACTCAAGAATTAGTGAATATATTAAATACTAAGGCTGAGCGATATGTGCGTGTACATATTAATAGTTTAGGTGGAGTTGTAAAAGTGGGTACTGATCATAAAGACATTTTAAATGCCTGTATCGAAAGAGATGTTAAAAAAGCAGTTAAATTACTTAAACAGCATATTTTAAGTTCAAGAGATGAAATAAAAGAAGTCCTACAAGGTGCTCTATAGTTTTATTGCAATAATAATTCACTTTGATGAATTTTAAATGAAACAGTAATTTGATGTTTTTATTGAGCTAAAGTTTAACTATAAAGTTATGGTTAACAAGTAAACTCCATGTTTGAATTATTACTAGCAAATAAACATAAGTTAAATGACCTATTTAAAGCTGCGTTAGAAAAGGGTGATTCTAATAAAGCTTTAAAAATAGGGCGTAAATTAATAAAAAAAGATAATAATGATTATAACAACCTGAACAATGTTGCTATGGTGCATTTTAGGTTAGGTTTTTATGAGCATGCTATAAACTATTTATTAAAAGCCAATATTGTCCAAGAAACTGCATGTCATTGGGAAAATATCGCCCAAGTACAACAAGCGCAAAAAAATTATCAACGCGCAATTAAATCATATAATAAAGCCCTAGAAATCGAACCAAGAAAAATGTCTGCTTGGTATTTACTCGCCCAATGTTATAAATCAAATAAAGATTTAAAGTCAGCTTGCTCTGTACTCACTAAACTTATTTTAGTGTATCCAGATAATATAGAAGCAAGAATAGATTTGGGACTTTACTTATTATTACAAGGAAAAGTTGACAAAGGTAAGAAACATTTTGAGTGGGTTTTAAGTTCCCAAGATAAAAAAAATGCAAGGGAATTTATGTTGAGCAAGTTAAATGAATATCGGTATAAACCTTATATCAAAGAATTAATCTTTTATTATAAGGAATTGACATGTATTGAAAAAAGCTTAACCTGAGCTAATTAAGTTAAGCTTTTAGTGATTTGAGACTATTTAAGGTTATCTTTAAACTAATCTTGTGAAATCGCATTCATCATTTTTTGCCCTAAATCTACATGATGTTGCATAGTGGAAAATTGTTTTGTAACACCTTCTGGACCAAAAGCATAAACAGGTACAGGCGCGGCTGTATGCGTACCCGTTCCCCATACTGTGTTTTGATCTGCACCTAAAGTACGGCCAATTAAGTTAGCATGAAGTTCATCACCATATACATAAAATTCCTTGAAATCATTTATTTTAGGAAATTCTGCGGCAGATAAGTACTTGTGTTCAGCTACATAATACTCATTTTCTTCTCTCTCAGCGATATGCGCCGATTGCTCCGGCGTGACCTTAAAATCACTGTAATTATTGATTGCATTAGCCCATTGCTCACCAGTTGTATTACTGAAATCCCAATCAGAATCAACTTGGCTCATCATGTCGTAAAAAGTACCTGATTGCGCATGTAATCTGTCAAGTTTGTTTAAAGCGCCGAAGTTAAAGTTAGGTTTATAATCCTTTCCTTGCATACCATCTCCAGACAATGTCTGTGCTTGAGGTAACTCTTTACGAGAGTAACTAAAACCAAAGCTACCGGTTTCATGATCTGCCGTAACAACAACTAAGGTGTCTTCTCTGTCTTTAACCCATTCATAAACTGCATCTACAGCTTCATCAAATTTCAATAATTCATGTAGCATCCAACCTGTATCATTTACATGGCCAGCCCAATCTATTTGTCCACCTTCAATCATTAAGAAAAAGCCATCATCGTCTTTAGATAATATGTTTAATGCTTTTAATGTCATTTCACGTAAAGAAGGCTGAGTACAGATATTATCTTTTTTACAAGCTGAATAGGCGATACCATCAGCCATACCTGAGTTTGAAAATAAGCCGAGTAATTTATCACCTTCAACTGCATCAAGTTGCTCTGCATCAAAAGCTAAGTTATATCCGTGATCATCTTTCGCTTCTAAAATTATATTTCGATCATCACTACGTTTTGATTTTTTATAGGTACTTAAAGGTAAACCTAACTCAGCCATAGCAGCACGCTCAATTTCATCTGTTTTGATATCTGACGGTAAAAATACACGAGCACCACCTGAAAGAAGTACATCAACATTACCTGAACTGACCAATTCAACCGCGATTTCAGATTCATGCGAGCGATGAGGCTGATGTGAAGCAAAAGCAGCAGGCGTTGCGTGAGTGATTCGAGTATCTGATACTAAACCAGTCGCTTTACCCATAGCTTTCGCTTTTTCTAAAATAGTTTGAACTTTATTGCCGTTGATATCTAACCCAACCATTTCTGAACCGGATGCAAGACCTGTGGCTAATTGAGTTGCTGAACAAGCTGAATCTACAACTAAGCTGCCAGTTTCACCATGGGGTGCGTTGAGTGATAAACCCATTTGACCAGCATTAGCAAATTTTGATAACGCAGTGATATTGTTTTTGGTGTTATAAATAGATTGCGGTGCTCTGCGGGCGTATTCTTCTAATAATCCAACTTGTTGAGGACCCATACCATCGCCTATCATTAAAATAACATTTTTAACTTTAGTGACTTCAGCACGAGGTACTTCTTTTATTACTTCGACCTCCTTGATCACTTCAATCGTTTTTTCATTATCGCTGCAACCCGATATTAAAATAGCTGATACAGCTAAAGCTAACATACTTTTGTTCATGTTTTAAAACCTTTTATAAAATATATATTTAAGTAATATTTTCACAAAAGGTTAAAGGAGTTATATGACAAATTAATGGCAAATATATGTCAGTTTGAGTATAAGCTCTAAAGCTAAAATAATTTAATGCCATTTTTACGAATTCTATTTACATTTTTGTTCATAAAATGGCAAGCAACATATCTAAAAAATAGTTTTTTAATCCCAAAAAGGTGACTATTAAATCCGGTGTAAAAATCATCAGGTTGTGTATAAACGCTAAATCATCAGCGATACCTTCACTTTGTATGTAAGTAGCCTCAGCATTAAAATCAATTTGTGGCGAAGCTAAACATTTTGTTGCATTACCAAAACCTGAAAATTCTTTACATTGAACCACATAGCTATTTTGTACCTGAGCTAAAAAAGTTTGATCGATAATGTAACCTTCAAGGTTTATCCAGCGTCTATCAAGGTTAACTTCTAACCGATACGCTCAGGTGCTAAATCAGATAAGTAATTTGGCTGAAGTTCATTATAAATTGTAAGACATGAAAATGGCTTGAGATACCAACCACTCTAAACAAAGCAATCAATAAAGTACCTTTAGTATTACATTCTCCATAACCATATTTTAGGAATTGGCTTGCTGATATACGGTCGTCTGCGTTATAACCCAATTTAATGTCATCACGCGCAAAATTGTAAATTGCACTTATCACATCAAATATAGGTAAATTGCGCCATTGTTTTGTGCTATCAAGATTGTAATTTTTGATGATTAAAATCTAGCATTGGTGTTGAAAGTAGGAAGTCTGTTAATAAATTCCGCATTTGGATAATCCAGTTCAATTAATATGTGTTAAGAATAATTTATTGAGTTTAAACAAAATTGAATAAACTGGTTATCTTTTAAAAAGAGTGAGGGCTTGTCTGATGGTCATGCCAAAAGTATTTTTGAACGTTCTACTTAGGTGGGCACTATCCGAAAAGCCAGCAGAATGTGCCGCATGAGTTGCTGAGGTATTATTTAAGATAGCTTGTACTGCACACATCATTCTTCGCCATAATAAATACGGTCGCCACGAAACTCCTAATTCTTGACTGAATAAATGTAAAAACCGACTTTCAGATAAACACAATTGACTTGCGACTTTAGCTGCTCGCCATGTTTTTGGTTTGATGCAATCACCTTCTAAGCATTTATCTAATTGCCTTATGATTTGTTTAATGCGTTTATCGATCACAGTTGAGTTATTTTTAAATAAAAAGGGGATTGGTAAATTTAAATATGAAAACAAAGGTGCTAACACAGTATTTAGACTATTAGGTACATCTTCAGGATCACAGCGACTTATGAAAGGAAAATTAAATGGCATGTAATCTTGTTTATTTAACATGTGAATTAATGATTCTCCTAAATCACTTTTTGGTTCTATGAGTAAAATCCAGCCCTGTGTCATTTTTAATTGGTGAGGAATCTTAGAGTTGATGATAATGGGCTGCGCAATTTCATTTCCATTAACTGTACATAATGATTCTAATGATGGCCAAACCAATTGAATTGCTTGATGTGAATGGGATGCGGCATCAAAGCTAGTACCAAAAATACTCACGATACCAGGTTTAATCCAAACAGTTGGTTTATCCATAATAATGTTTTACCACTGACGGTACTTTACGGTTATATCATGATCAAATTTTAATCCAGCTTGTACGATAACTTTATCTATAAATTTGCATATGTCTTCACGTTCACTTGTTTCTATTAAACAGTTAAAACATCGCGCGTTTAAATCGTTTAAAGACAGAACTAACTCTTGAACTTCATAGGTCGCTGAATCATTTGTTTGTGGCTCAGAGCCCATAAATGTCATAAATTCTAATAACAGTGTGATGCACTGTTCTACATCTTCTGAAGTATATTCAGGATCCTCTTCACCATCTATATAATCTAACATGCCGTATTGAATGCTTTTAAGTAATGTTTTCATTTAATTAGCCTATAATTTTTAAGTTGAGTAGGCTACGTGATTCAGTTTTTTAAAACAATTAAAATAAGTTAAATTTCGCGATATTTTGCTTACCAAAAAGTAAGTTTTTGATAAGCAAAAATACTAAACATACTTAAAACGATTTATACTTAAAGAGTCCGATATAGCCAGAGCGGAAATTACTTTGAATAACTGTGCCTGGAATATAAGCTTGATTGTTTTTGATTAAATATAACTCTCCTAGCTTACCAATCACTTCAAATTCACGATATCGCCATTGTTCGCAGTTATCTTTATTAACATCACAGTAGGTAACATATTCATAATTTTCAGGGTGCACAAAGTAGTCAAGTTTATATATGAGATTATTAAATGACCAACTAAAACGCCCAGAATAAGAATCATACCAAGTACCTGCTCGATAATTTTGTTGAATTCCAGTGTTATCAATTTCGTAAGGTATTTTTAAATTAGTATTTATATCAGGATCAAACAGTGGTAATTCTGCAGGGCTAAATTCACCTTGATGTGAAAACAAGCTAAAATTTTGTTTTGCTACTAAATAAGTTGTCTTTACTAGAACTGGTTGATTGTTTTCGAAAACTCTATATTGATAAATAGGTAACCCTTGGTAATTACTTATTTTCGCATAAATGGTTTTTATTCCGTTATCATAAGTAAGTTGGAAACCGTCATCGTGTAAAGACCAAGTTCCAGTTCGACTTTTATTATAACTATCAGAATACTCGGTAAAACTACCGTTATCATTCAGAGTAAAACTTGCAGCAATAGTATCGAAAGAGGTATATATTTCGGTATCAGTATTCCCTTGCATATAATCAACAGTTTCAAAATGATACTCACCGGGCGAAATTTCAGAGTATGAAGTTGTTATTAATCGACGACTTTGATAAAGGGTTTGGGTTGGACTGTTTTCACCACATATATCATTATTTTCATCATCTGTAGAAATCTCAATACAGCCAGTTCTTTTTTCAAATAATATCGTATGTTTATTTGTTTTAAGAATACTTTTTATTTGAATATTTTGAGCACCAAAATTAAAGCTTTTAGCAACAGCGTTATCATCATATTGATATAAAAATTCTCGATTAATGTCTTCGACGTTAATATCGAGTTTGGAGTCTGTTAATTGCCAATTTATGTTTAGCGGCGCTTTATAGTGGTTATTTGTATCTATGTATCCTTGATTTTCATTATTTAGAATTAAATGGTCAGTGGTAAATAAAGAAGAAGCTTTCCCTGAACGGTATAAAGCATGCCTCCCTTGGTTTAATTCATCAGGAGTCCACGTTAAATGAGTATTATTAAATAATGATTCATACCCTAAAATATAATCTTGATTATTATGAATTCGCCATTTTCCTAATTCTTTACTGATCTCAAAAGGTAATTGCATAAAGTCATTTATCGAATTAAAACGCTCAGGTAAATTTAACCCATTGTCAGAGGTTATAATGTTCGCTGTCGCAGCTAAATCTATTACATAATCGTAATCAAGCCTTTGCTGTATGTCTGAAAGGGTTTGTTCTGTGACTATCGGATCCTGATTAATTTGATTTAATAGCTCGTATTCAGCTGTGGTAAAATGACTTATAGACTGTACATTGACTTCACCACTTTCATTTGCGCTTGCTAATAAACTACTAACAGAGCCGTAATGCGCAAATAGCTCATAAGATTTTTGTGGATATTTAACGTTTGCAACTACCAGACTAGACAAATTTTCTAATGATATTTTAGCTTCAAAAACACCATTTGAATTAGTTAAAACTTTTATACTTTTATCAGATTCAGTAAATACCACCTCAATATCAGACTGTGTAAGATTGGCTACTTTACCAGTAAGAATGACACTATTTGATACATTAAAACTAATAAACCCTGAATCTGAACCACTATAATTATCAGAAACCGTATATCCAACGATGATTTCTCCTTCATAATTATATGGAGCAGTATAAGAAACTTTATTATCAATTATTTCTGCATAACCTTGCTCAGGTGAACTTATAGATTCAATGGTTAAATTATCACCTTCAACGTCGATATCATTTGCTAATACATCAATTTCAATAGTATGTCCAACAAGGACAGTGATGCTATCATTTAATACATTTGGTAACTGATTAGTAATATCAACTAAAATAGTCGCAGTACTGCTAGCTCCATAATTATCTAACATTACATAGTCAAAGCTGTCTTGGCCTGAGAAGCCTAGCTGTGGAATATAAACAAGTTGATTATTTTCAATAGAAACATGACCAAAATTTGGTTGTGAATTCCCTGATATTGTTAAATTATCTCCAACAGCGTCTATATCGTTGTCTAAAACCGAAATTACAATACTTTGATTTTGTAATGTTTGTACATTATCGTTTTCAGCTATAGGGACTTGATTTTCGATTATAATTGACACGGTGGCAGTGGATTCGTCTCCATGTGTATCTCTAACAACATAACCAAATGAATCCTGACCAACATAACCTAACTGTGGTACATAACTAATAACACCAAGATCATTATATATTTGACCACGCTTAGGTGGTGTCATACTAACTAAAGATAATTGATGTTGTCCTTGTGAGCTATCATTTTCTAATAAGTTTAATTCAACAGAATTGCTTTGCGTTGTTGTTACATTATCATTGATAGCGTCTGGTGCTTTATTATTAATTGTAATGGTAATATTAGCGCTGGAAGACCCTCCTTTAGAGTCACTGACTATGTAGGAAAGGTTGTCATAACCAATAAAGTTTGAATTAGGTGTATAGGTAATTATTTTGTCAGAGAATGTTGCAACGCCATTTGCTGGTTTTGATATCTCAGTGATTGATAAATTATCACCATTACTATCACTATCATTTGAGATTACTGAAATAGGAGCTGTTTCATTTACCCAAATACTCACTGAGTCATCAATTGCAACAGGCGCTTTATTTTTTTGTTTATTGTCTGTTTCATTATTAGTCCCGCCACTTCCACCACATGCTGCCATTGCAAAGCAAAATATTGATAGTACAAAAACCCGTTTGTATATTTGCATTATACTTAATACCATTTTTATTGCTGTTCTTAAAACGGGGAATGTTAACATGATGTTATTTAATTAAGCTAGCAATAATATCAATAACTTACTATGTAACCTATATCATATTAAATTAGTGCCACTCTACAATATCAATCGCTTCTCTTGCTTGTGCTAATGTGCAATCTGTTTTTTCAATTAACTGATTAAGTGTAATAAGCGGTTGTTGTTTTATTAATTCAACAAGTTCATTAACTGATAATTGTGGTTTATGTTTATGTAATTCATTGATAAACCATTGCCAACTCGGCTCTTCGTTGACTTGCACATTATTTAAAATTTCACTGATCTGTGGCCAGTCGGCTTTTAATACCCAGTTACGAGAACGCCCTTTTCGTTTAAGCAAAGCACCCGTGCCCATAATTAACGCTTTGAGTGGTTTATGGTCTTGCGTCCTGCGAACAAAACTATTGAGTGGAATTTCTATCATAGATGTATTTTTAATTATTTTAATCATACTATCCTAAACTGTATTTTATGCTTTTTAAAACACATATAACCTGAGGTTATGGTTGTTTGGTGTAAATGCATTGTTCGATGTTTAAAATGCATGTTAGTGTGTTTATTCCAGCAATCGAAGATAATAATTATGAATAAAAATCTGTTGTTAACCCTTATTGGTTTAAGTTTAGGCGTTGTTAGTGCGTGTAAGACGGTTTCAGCTATTGATGAAACAGGTAAAGTGAATATTACAGGTTCGCTTGTTGACGAACAACAAAGATCGCTTAAAAATGCTAACCTTGTGATAAATGGTCAAAGCTTTAAAACCGATACTAATGGTGATTATAGTGTTTGGGTATCAGCCGATGACATTTATGCTTTAACATTTTCAACAGAAGATTATTACACAGGTATTCAAACATTCAGTCATTATGAATTAGAGCAACAGGATATGAATATTCAACCTGTTGAGCTGGTTAAAAAAGTAAATGGGCGCACCTTATTTGCTTTTGGTGGCGATGTGATGATGGGCCGTCGTTTTGCAAAACCTAAGTTTGATAACGCTGTTATTATTGAAGCAGATAGTAAACAGCAAGATACAAAATCGATAGTTGAGCATATGCGCCCTTATATGAGCTTGGCTGATATGGCCGCGGTTAATTTAGAGACTCAAATTGCACATACAAAACCTAACGAACGCGCACCTAAATCTGTCACTTTTTATTCTCCACCAGAAACACTCACAGCCCTTGAATGGGCAGGTATAGACTTTGTTACTTTAGGCAATAACCATACTTATGATTATATGGACTCAGGCCTTAAATCAACTTTAAAATATCTTGAAAAAAGTACCTTAAATTATGCAGGAGCAGGCATAAATAAGGAGCAAGCGCTTAAAGCCCATAGACAAAATATCAATGGTACTGATTTCGCATTTTTAGGCTATGTCGGTTGGGAAGGTGGTTTTACACCAAACCAAACCGCTTCAGATGATAAAGGTGGTGCAGCTTTTGGTTCTATGCAAAATATTGTAGATTCGGTTAGCCGTGAATCAGCTGATAACCATGCCACAATAGTGCAATATCACGGCAGCCTAGAATATAAAACAGAGCCAACTTTAGTAACTGAACAGAGATTAAAAACATCCATTGATTCCGGTGCAGATATGGCGATTGCTCATCATCCGCATGTAACTCAAGGTTTTGAAATCTATAATGATAAGTTAATAGCTTACTCTATGGGTAATTTTATCTTCGATCAGTACTTTTATTCTACACCACATTCATTTGTTTTATATGTATGGATGGATGGAGAGAAATTACATCGCGCCGAGATAGTACCTGTTTATTTAAAAGGGTATAAACCAACGCCTGCAACAGGTATGCATAGATATACTGTATTAAAACGTTTAGATCAGTTATCTCAAAAACGCGGTATAAAATTAGGCATATCTGGTGGCCATGCTGTTATTACACCGAATAAATTACCCGTTACTGCTAATAGTGATATCACTATTAAAGCCAAAGATGATCAAACGGTTTACCCACTTTACCATACACAATGGCAGCAAAGTATTGCTCACGTATCAAGTACAGATAAAAAATTAACCTATCGTTTAGGTGTTAATTTAGTGAATGGTTCTGACTTTGAAAGCTTTGATACCTTTGATAGTAACGAACGCGGTTGGAATATTGATCAGAATGCATTTGATATTACTTTAGATTCTGCATCAAGTGGTAAGAAGTCTGTAAAAGCTGAATTAAAGTCTCGTCAAATCGAAACATTTGGCATGACAAACTTTAGACGTGTTTATAACCCAAGTTCACCGATGACAATTAGTACCAATATCAAAGTAGATTCAGATACGAAAGTTAACTTTTATTGGCAAGGCCGTAAGAGCCGAGATAAATTCTCATATGCAATTAAAAGTGCTAAAAAACATTTAATTGAAACTGTGACATTAGATGGCACAGAAGGTTGGACAAACCTAGAAGTCGCTTTTAATACCCAACGTGTTGGTTATCGTAGCTTTAGAATATTACTAGACATTGAAGATTTATCTGGTAATAAAAATACGGTTTATTTAGATGATGTAAATTTAGTTGAATGGCAAAGTGCCTATAGTAAATTGAATAGTTTACCAGTTGTGAATGATGGCAATAAACAAGCTAGTTTTATTGGTTTTAATACAACCCCTAAATCAGATGTAAAAATTGATTTGAAATAGCTTTACCATTTTATTGAAAGTTTTGTAGTTATCACCCTTGAATCAAATGCCATCATATCTATGATGGCATTTTTATTTTGAATAAAATTCTAATTAGAAAAGTATTGTTGTGTACCATGTGCACTTACTGCTTTATCGAAGCGGCGCATGGCCAGTATATAAGCAGCATCTCTCATGCTTACTTTCTCGTTTATTGAAATATCCCATATTTCAGAAAATGCTTGGTTCATAATAGTGGCCAATTTATTATGTACTTCAGGTAAGGACCAATAATAACCGTTTTTGTTCTGCACCCATTCAAAATAACTTACTGTAACACCACCGGCATTCGCCAAAACATCAGGTATAACAGTGATGCCTTTTTGTGCAATAATATGATCAACTTCCCCAATAATTGGGCCATTGGCTACTTCAACAATATTTTTTGCTTTAATGTTTTTCACATTTTTAGTAGTGATCACACCATCAAGTGCCGCTGGGATTAGTATATCAACATCAAGCTCTAGTAACTGCTCATTAGTGATCACATCATGATCGACTAACTCACACACGGAATGTTTACAATAAAGCGCAGTAATACGATTTGTTTCTTGTTTACCTTTGTAAATACTGTCAACATCAAAGCCGTTATCGGAATAAATCCCACCTTGGGAGTCACTAATAGCCACTATTTTATAGCCATCATCATGTAATAACCTAGCAACGTGATACCCGCCATTACCAAAGCCTTGTACTGCAACAGTAATATTGTGTGGTTGCCACTTATTTTTAGATTCTAATTGTTTAATACATAAATATGCGCCGCGACCTGTCGCATCATCCCGACCTAAACTGCCACCTAAACTTATTGGTTTACCTGTGATCACGCCCGGTGCTTTTACGCGCTTTATTGTTTCATATTCATCCATCATCCAACCCATAATTCTGGCATTGGTATATACATCAGGTGCTGGAATATCAGTGTCTGGGCCTATAAAATCAGCCATTGCACGAACATAAGCTCTGGATAATCGTTCTATTTCCATGGCTGAAAGTTTTTTGGCATCAACTGTAATGCCACCTTTACCGCCACCATAGGGCAGGCCAACAATGGCGCATTTAATGGTCATCCATAAAGCTAACGCTTCTACTTCTTGGCGGTTTACATCTGGATGATATCTTATGCCACCTTTTGAAGGCCCTAATAAATTATTATAACGACAACGATATCCAGTAAAATATTGTGTTGAACCATCATCCATCCTCACAGGTAAACTTGCTGTAAGTGTGGCATGTGGGTGCATTAATGAGTTGATAACATCTAAACTCACATCTGCTTGAGAACCAATTCGTTTTACACGTTCTATTGCATCTTTAAAAATATGATCAGACATAAGCATCCTGTTAATTATTATCTAAAGATAAATCTTTATCTGTATAATTTAGACTAGCTTAATTTCACTTTTTATGAGTTTAAAATTTTAGTAATTAATTGTTATAACGCGTATTCATGTACTAAGAGCAAGTTATAAAATCTAAATAAAGATCATATAACTTGATCTTCTTCATTAAAAAATTTTGCTAGATATTACTAATAACTCAGATAATTGGGTTTTTAAAATAGGATGTTCAGTTTCGGCCAATTTTGCTTCAATAATTGTTTTTTGACTTGCTGATAGAGATCTATTTTCACGCCTCAAACCTTGGGCTACAGCTATAATTTCTTTAGGGTTACTACTTGTACTTGCATAATCAATAAGACGATCTTGGTATTTGATATCTTTTGCTAATATCTTTAAAGCAACGATATTTACTTCAGCATTTTTATTCCCGAGTAAATTTGAGACATGTGCATTTAGTTTATTTGAACCTGAATTATTAATGGCTAATAAGGTCATTGCAGTTTTATTCGAATTAGTAAGCTGGTCTGATAAGTAGTGTTCAACTTCAGCTGCGAGATCAGGAGAGTTCTTAGCTACAGATCCTATATTTAATAATGCTGTATTCGAGTATTGATGCTCTTTATTGTCAGCTACTGCTTTTAAACTTGTAAAAGCATAATCACTCGCATTAATTAGGCGTGCCAAAGACATGATCACTCTTTGCTGATTTTGAGCCTGTAAATCTGGGTGCTCAAGTAAATTTATTAAACTTATTTCAGATTTTTGTGTATTTGATTTTTGTAGCGCATATATTAATGCTGACGCGTTAGGGCTACCATTTAATAGAGCCAATAGTTTATCTGTATCATAATTTTCACCCAAATAGCGTCCGACCTCTGATAATAATGATTCATTTTGCATATTGTGTTTTAACTGTGCTATTGCGTTTAAAAGTTGGTTTTCATTTAATATTTCGTGTTTTTTAGGTTGCATTAGATGAATGGCACTAATACTAGAATTAGCATTTAGTTCATAACTTAATTTTTTAAATTCTGTTTTCGAATTAATTACTGTGACTTCTATTTCTTGTGTTAAATTTAATTCATTAATATCATTTTTATATAAATTTTGATTAGTAAAATCCAATTTAATTATATTATTTTCTTTGTCTAATAATATTTCCCAATTTTCATTTTCATTTATTCTTTGCAAATTTAGATCACTGTTAAAGTAATCTCTATATACAGCTGTTCGTGTGATGCTATTTCCATTTCTTTTATATCTATATTCAGTTTCATTAGTCGCGCTGGTTATTTTTAATGGTTTATCAAATTGATATGAAAGCTGTTTTAGTAAAACTTTAATTGCATTAACTGGATGATCAGCTGTTAATTTTAATAAATTAACCTGGTCAAATACAAAGTTATTGTATTTGACCTTAAATGGAATGCTTTTGGGTATATCAACTGTATTTGATTCTTCACCGACTTGACTAACAATTTTTACATCCCTTATCTGTCCAAGAAATTGGTTGTTTATTTCTTCGGGCTTTAATAAAAACTTACCTTCAAAACTTGATTGATTACTAATTTTATTATTGGTTGATAATATTGTTTTAATTTTAAAATTAAATTCATTTAGTGTGTTTTTTTTCCTATGAACATCGTTAGATACATTGGTACTGAGTTCAAATTGAGCATTAACAACAGGGGGTGTTTTGCCTACATTTAAATTATAAAGAAATAATAAAGCCACAATAAAAACGAGCGCTATTATTTTAAAAGTCGGTTTCATTTATTTATTCCTATAAAATAGCGAAGCCAATCTTCGCTATTGAATTTAATTATCTAAATTTTTTCCCAAGAAGGACTAGCATATTCAAAAAAAGTGCGTTCATAAGTGTATATAGGATCCCATTTCATTAAATTTGCGCTGAAATATAATAACCCCCAAAGTTTCTTACAATATGCTTCTAATTTTCCGTCGCCACCGGATAGTTTTCCTGTGACTTTTAATTCTAAAAAGCCTTCTTCTTGTATGCCGTCATCATGTTCTATTCGACGAATCCCTGCTTCCATATAGCCCTTGGCTTGTACCTTTACGATATTAAATTTACCTTTTACACCAGCCTCAGCAATACCGTGTCCAAAAGTTGTATATGCAGCTCCAGAAATTTGACCGCTCACATAAGGTGCCACTGACGCATATACATAATCAGGATTCCTAACACCATTAGGCGTGAATGGTTGCTCATTATTATGGCCACCAATTACACCACCAGCTGTAAATTCTGCTCCTACTTCAACACCGACTCCAAATTTAACACCTATTTGAAATAAACCTAATGGGTCTAGTGGTACAACGACTTTAGGCTTAATACCATCTGGTATGAGATCAAAATAATGACTAATAGGGTAGGTAATAGAAGCGTCAAGTAAATCATCGCAATTTGGCTTAAATACACTGACAGTATCTTCCCCAACTTCTAAATTAAACGACATTCCTTGAGTACAATCTATTTTTGCAGGGTTAAATTCAAATGAAATTGAGCCGACACCGATTTTCATAGTGCGATCATGCAGCTTTACCCAATTACCAGCACTATAAGAGCCAGTTATACCCCCAGAGTCTGTATTATCAGTATATAACCAAGCTTTTTGATTTCTATGTTGTAATACGTTATCTAATGCTGAGTTTTTAACAGCATATCTTGTATTTTGTTCTACAGTTCCTGGATTTGAATAAATAGAGGCATGGATAAAGCTAGACTGTACTAAAGCTAAGCCTAAGCATAATGTTTTAATATTCACAATAAACTCCTAATTAAATGTACCACTAACAGGCACGCAAACAAGAATATAATGAATATATGTCATTTTTATTAAACTTAATAATTTCTTAGATGTAATCTCAGATATTAAATGTGTCAGTTAAAAACAAATAGAAATGGAATTTTAAAAATTTAATTATAAAATAAAGTTAATGGAAAATAAGCGGGTAGGGTTAATAGTCTAATACATTAACTTTCATATAATACTATATTAAACGTAAATCCTTTAAGATATAGATAAGCTAACACACTAATAATTATTCTATCTGCAATTTTGAAGACTAGAATAAAGATAAACTAACCCAATTTACGATTTATACACCAGTAAAAAAGAATGTGATTAAACAAAAAAACAAAATTGCTAAAGTATAAAATAATCCTGAGAAATATTTAGATTGTGTATCTTCATTTTGAAAATTTGACATGAATAGAACTCCAGATAATGTACTTTAATATGACGCGAATTTTACGTGAATCTTTTGCCCCTGTAAATGGGAATTCATCTCATTTAAGTTAAAGAAATGTTATCATTTTCTTAATATTTTGAATGCATTCGTATGTATTAATATTTCAGTCTTTATTTACAATTAATTTTATGAATTAGGGCTATAACTAACTGAGAAAAATATAATTGTTAATATTTATGTAGGTCCCAGATGAAATTTGAAACAATCAAAAATTCTGCCATTTATTCATCCCATTGAATTATGGTTGCATCCGTATTTGCGGTGACAATTCTGTAGCAAATCGGGCTAAGGGACAATATGCTATTCATAGTGCGATAGAGGCACATTAATCATACGGATATTTATGGCTCGGGACAAAGTGAGTTATTATTTGGTGAATACTAAAAGCATCGCCTAACTTACGAGATGACATGTTTATCACATCTAAAGCGGGGATCAGGCCTAAATAAAGTGATGTCGATTAGGCATCGAGCAATTAGATATGTTTTTTATTATATAGAGCTGATTATTTACAGAATTCGCAAGGAGTTGCAGAGGCTTTTGATATATTACAAACGGTAAAGTTAAACATTTTGATGTGAGTAACTTTAAGCCTTCTCAAGTTAACTTGTTACGTTCGATGATCTCTATGCCATTGGCAGTTAATCAAGTTGAAATTAATATTCATAACATTACCACATTATTAGATGACACATTAGATCAATGTCAACAACATGAAATAACTCCAATCGCCTCGTGCTTATTAGGTGACATTGCATATCCTAATGGGAAAATACATTTACCACTGATGATCAATAAAGAATTGAAACTGAGTTAGCTCAGTAAGCTAAAAAATACCAATATGAACTGTGGATTGTCATATTAGCGTGGTTATTAAAACATCCAGCAGCCATTTCCCTATTATTGGTTCAACCACCACAGAACGCATATTTGCTATAAAACAAATATTATCGATAAATAATAGTCGAGAAGATTGTATAGATTACTAGAGTTTAGAAATAGCGTATCTTTGCCTTAATATTGTATGTAAGTAGACGTTAATATTTGAATTAAGGTCTACTTTTAACATTAAAGTTTAAACCTTGCCACTGAGCTAGTTAATGACTGTGCAAGTTCATTTAGCGCTTTACTACGAAGTGACATAGCTTGTGCCTCGTTGGCATTTGTATTAGCTGCATTAGAAGCTTCACTCATAGTTGACTCAATATTTTGACTAAAAGTCAGTTGCTCTTGAGCTGAATCATTAATACTTTTACTCATTTGATCTATGGTCTGAAGAGCATGTTCGATTTGCTCAATTGCTTTACTTAATTCTTGGCTTTGAGAAACACATTCAGAAGCTTGATTTTGCCCTTGAGAAATGGCGGTTTCTGCAGTTTGAGTTTCGTTTTGTAAAGCATTTATCATCGTTTGTATTTCTGTTGTAGAATCTTGTGTACGAGAGGCAAGAGATCGGACTTCATCAGCTACAACAGCAAAGCCTCTGCCATGTTCACCGGCTCTCGCAGCTTCAATTGCTGCATTTAATGCTAAAAGATTAGTTTGGTCGGCAATACTACCAATTGTATCTAAAATACCTCCAATGCTATTACTGTGATCACTTAAGCGTGTCATAACGGCAACAGAGTCTCTTAAACTGGTTGAAAGTAATTCTATCCGATGCTTATTTGAATCGGCTATATCTCTGATCTCATGACTATATTTAGAGGCTTCGGATACATGCTCAGCAGTCAAAGATGCTTCATCAGACACTAAAGATGAACTAGAGTACATTTGTTCAGCTAATTGTTTTGCACTATCAACTCGATTAATCTGCTCATTGGTTGTAGATGTTATATTTTGGCTTTGAATATTGGTAGACTCAGCTGATTTATCTAATAAGTGTGCATCTTTGCTTATGCCCTGGAGTAAACCGGTCAACTCATTACTGAGCTTATTTATATTTGTGATTAAAGTACCAAATTCATCATTACTGCGCTTTTCTATTCGGTGACTAAAATCTCCTTGTGCTATACGTGATAGAGCTTTATTAACAGCAGTTAATGGTACCAGCATCGCCTTGGTTGTAATGGATGCGATAAAACTGGCAAGTACCACAAAGATTAAAGCCATGACAATAGCAATTGTTTCACCTGTCATTATTTTTTCATTTGCTGCATCTTGTAATTTTTTAAATTTCTCATCAGCTAATGCGACTAACATAGAGAGATCTTTATAAGTTACATCAAAACTTTGCTCAGCCGTAGAATAAGCTTGTAGTGCTTGAAGTTTTGAAGCTAATGCTTGTTTTTGTAATTCATATAACTTTGCTGGCTGAGATAAAAGTAAATTAAGATCGTTAAAATTTGCAGTAAATTCATTTAATAAGCGATCATCATTTAATGGTTCAGCTTGTTGATTTAAATAATTAAAGTTATCTTGAATGTTGTTTAATAGGAAGCCAACATCCTCTTTATGTTGGTTGATGGTGTCTAAATCACTTACTCTGTTTAAACCTGCCATCGTTTCTTTTAAAGTAAATAATAAATCATCAATTCGGGTCCCACTGCCAATCACCACATCTAATAACGCAAGTTGATTCGGCGCATCTATGGTTTCTAGGTCAAGCATGTTATCACTTGCTTTATTTCTGGTATGTACAAATATCTCATACTGCTCAACATAGTTTTGCTTTGCTTTTGCAATATTTGTTTTAGCGCTAAAAATTAAATTGCTTTGGTTCACAAAATTAACATAGTGAACCTGAGTTTTTTTTAATGCAATTAGCATTTTAGGTTCTTCAGATAGCTTGTTTTGTAAGCTAGTAACGGCTTTTAAATATTCATGATTAAATTTTTCAAAATTTTTAAGGCTTATATTGATAGATGAAATGTCATTTTGAGTGAAGCCCAAAGCACTTATTTTCATCATATTTAATAGTTTAATTTGCAGAGCATTACTTTGCTTTTGAACAGGCACCGCAATGGTTTCAACATTGCTGTTGGCGATACTGATAGAGTTTAGTGAGTAGTAAAAAAAGCTGCTTCCTGCAATTAATAAAATTCCTATCGTACTAAACCCTAAAATTATCTTTTGTTTTATGGTTAGTTGCAGGTTATACATTGTTATCTCTAATTAGAGTAATACATCTATTTCGTATAATAATCACATTCTATTAACAAGTATAGTAATTGAATACTTAATTATAAAATAATAATGGGCTGCTTGGCTGTTATTGGGGTGCCTCTTTAGATAATGGCATGTTATTTAATGATAATGTAAAACATTTGTCATATTAGTGTCATTACTCTAAGTTTAAATGTTGTACCTAATACAGCACTTGGATAATAAAAATGAAAAAAATAATAGCGGGAACATTACTGTTAGCTTGTTCAATTAATTCGCATGCTTTTAGTCAAGAAACACATAAGAGAATTGTGATAGATGCCGTTGAATACATGAAAAGAAACGCACAAACAACTCAATATAACAAACTAAAATTATGGGCTGATAATTTAAATACAACACCTTCAGCATTAGCGAATTTAATGGGGCAAGCTGCATATGATGTCGATGATTTTGAAGATACTTTCTTATGTGGCGCGATAACTGGTTCATGTGTACAGGCCCCAATTTGGGGAGCCGCCGAAAGTATTGTTAAGTACACAAGTTATTGGCATTTTCAAAACCATAGTCAAGGTCATGACGAGCATGGCAATGATTTTGGTGGATATAATTATGATAAATTAACTGTGTGGGGTGCAATAGATACTATGGCTGCCACTTGGTTAAAAGGCGATTATTTAGATGATGGTCAAGGAGGGGAAACAGGCTGGTTTAATGTAGATAAAACAAAATTTAATAGTTATAACGTGACTGAGGCCAACTATAGAATTGAAAGTCAATCACATTATGAGATGTATGATGATTTCGAAAAAGCACCTTTCCAACCAATTGATAATTTGGGCCAATATTGGTATCAATCTTTTATCGAATCAAAGAACCCACAAATATTAGGCTTTGTATTTCACACTACAGATTTATTACAACCACATCATACTTGGACTACTTCAGATCTAAACCACAGTGGTTGGGAAACCTGGGTGAAAGATTATTATGACAAAGAAGAATTAAACAACTTTGATATGGTAAAAAATGCATTAGACAACTTTACCCCTTTAAATGTAAATCAACACGATGTAAGAGCGCTTTTGACACAAGGAGGTGCATTTTCTTATGCACAAGGTGGCATAGTGCTCAACTCAACAAATCATTATGATCGTCTTAACACTGCGCAACAAGTTATTCCATCAGCTATTGCTATGGTTGTACACATTTTAAACCATGCTATGGAACAGCTATAAATGAAATTATTTATTGTAATGGTAAGCATCTTTTGCTTACCACTTAGCGCTTCAATTAAATTTTCTGATGCAGAAATTAATTTAATGCATCAAAAATATCGTATCGATACTGCTAATGTCACTAAAAATCAAGTTGTCAAAAAGTTACTTGAAGGGCAATACCTTTTAGAAAAAGCGAAAGAAAAGCAGCCTAAATTGTTGCACACACAATCTAATGTGGGCTTTGATACCAATTATCACAAACGAAGATATTTATATACGCTATTGCAGCCTTTTGTCGATGATAAGCTAGCACTACAAACGCTGACTGAATTACCAATATCGAAGGAGAGTTTGAAAGCCTTGCTAGGTAATTATCCATTTAATGGCGAAATAGATGACATCACAAAAAGAAACCTAAAATCTGAATATTTAGTTGATAATGAAATTTTAAAATTAACTTATTTTGAGTTATATAGCTCTTTATCGATGCAAAATAGATATCGATTACATCAAGGAGATAAACAAATATTATTACAAGAGGTAAACAAAAGATTGAATTTTATTCAGGTGAGTAATTATGTAAAGCCAAAATTAAAATTACAGAGCCTAAGTTATACCACTTTAGAAAGCATTGCTTTAGCAGAAGTTCTTAGACTGCCTATGAAAAACTACTTTGGAGTCAATCAAATGATGCACTCTGACTCTTTAATGCTCAATTATTATGAAAAGTCAGTGACAGACGAACAAATAAACAACTATTATGCTAAAAATATAGAAAGATTCAATTATCTATCTCATGTTAAATCTAAAGGGGTTTATTTTAGTACACAAACACAAGCATTTGAATTCTATAACGCCGTCATTAAAAAGGGTTGGAGCAAAACAATCAACCACTTTAATGTAGAAGATATATTTCGACAATATCATAATCGCCTAGGAAGAAACTTGAATTCAAATGACTGGGCTATTCAAACGGCATTTAACTTTCCTGAAAATAGAACGTCACCACCTATTCGAACACCTGATGGTCAATGGCTTGTATTAAACAATGGTGACAAGGACTACGATGTTTACGAATTGAATACACCCACAGTGCAATATCAAGCTAAAAAACAGCTGGCTAAATCTCTTGCCATCAAAAATTATCATCAAGGTTTTCAACAATGGTTACAAAATCAAAGTTCAAACGGTTAAACATCATTATGAGTGTTTTATTTATCATAATGTTAATACTTGTTATTTCATACTATGAATATAACGAGGTGAATAAATTAGTAATATCATCTAACTCATCATTAATTAACAAAGCGTATGTATCAAGTAACAATAAAAAAAATGAGAACTATGGGCTAGAAAAGCAAGTTTACATTTTGCCCAAACAAGATAACACTAGCCCACTCAATCAAAAATATATGGTTAATATTTATATACCAACAATAGAAAACTCAGTAACGCCTGAAGTATATCAAGGGAATTTAAACGACTTTGAACAGTATGAAGTATTCGAAATAAAAAAAGATATTCAGCTTAAACAAAATTTTATAATTGCAAGTAATGATAAAATTACATTTTTAACAGAGTATCTACAAAAGGCGGAAATAAAAGGCATCTCTGAAGAGCAATTAGAGTTCGCACAAAAAAAGATTAATTCTTTAAAATTACTCAATGAACATTTGCAAAACGAACTTACAATAAAACAATCACTTGTTATGTAAGCTAGGTAAAAAGTAAATTTATCTACAAATAGTCAGGGTAAAGCGTATTGTTAGCGCTATAGTTAATGAGTAAACAACTTCAAAATACTTATTAACTATAAGGGTTATATGATGATCGAATCTAAATTTTATATAGGGCAAATCATCAATCATATACGTTTTAATTATCGTGGTGTCATTGTTGAAGTTGATCCTGTGTTTAATAACTCAGAACTCTGGTATGAACAAATGGCTGTAACAAAACCGCCAAAAGATAAGCCTTGGTATAGTGTGTTGGTGGATCAATCCGCTGATATCACTTACGTAGCTCAAAGAAATTTAGTAACAAGCGATAATATGGCACAAATAGAACACCCATTATTAGGTAGTTATTTCAATAAATATGATGGCAAACGGTATTACTTTAAAAATAAAATGATGTGAAAAAATGAAGCTTGGAGGGGAACCAGCCTCATTTAGGAAATGTTAACTTACTATTCTAAAACTAACTCTTTTTCAGACTTTGGGGCTTTATGACTCATTGCTTGTAAAAGTGCCATATTAAGATCTTCAATTAAATCATCTGCATTTTCTAAACCGACAGAGATACGAATTAAACCATCACTAATTCCCGCTTCTGCACGCTCTTCTGGCGTATATGGGCTGTGAGTCATTGAAGCAGGATGTTGTATTAATGATTCTGCATCACCTAAACTGACAGCAATACTAAATAGCTTTGTAGAATCTATAAATCTTTGCCCATCTTCAATATTACCTTTTATTTCAAAGGCGATAACACCACCGGCAGCTGTCATTTGTTTGCCGATATACTTATTACCTTGATGGCTTTTTAACCCTGGATAATAAACATTGCTGATCATTTGATGTTGCTCTAAAAATTCTGCAACTTTTTTTGCATTTTCACAGTGGGCTTTCATTCTGATATGTAGTGTTTTTAAACCACGTAAAATTAACCAAGCATCATGTGGACTTATTGTGCCACCAATATCTTTTAATGCTGTTAATTTAATATGCTCAATCATTTCATTAGAGCCACAAATGATCCCTGCAACAACATCACCATGTCCATTTAAATATTTAGTCGCACTATGAATTACAATGTCGAAACCAAACTCAACTGGACGCTGTAATATTGGTGTTAAAAAAGTATTATCGCAGATAGAAATTAAATCATGTTTTTTAGCAAAATCGCCGACCATTTGTAAATCAATTACAACTAAGTTTGGATTAATAGGTGTTTCTATAAATATGATTTTTGTATTGTCTTGTAATGCATCTTCTAATTCTTCTGGTTTCGTCATATCGACAAAAGTTACTTCAACTGCAAACTTAGTGAGCATATGGCTAAATAAAGCAAAACTACATCCATATAGCGCTTTGGAAGCAATAATATGATCACCAGCTTGTACATTTGCCATAACAGATGCCGATACTGCAGCCATACCTGTGGCCGTTGCAGCAGCATCTTCCATACCTTCCAGCACAGCAAGTTTTTGTTCAAATTGACGGGTAGTTGGGTTGCCTAACCGCGTATAAATATAGCCTTCTTCTTCACCTGCAAAGCGCGCTCTGCCTTGTTCTGCATTTTTAAAAACAAAAGTTGATGTTTGATAAAGCGGTGTTGCTAATGAGCCAAATTGTTCATCATTAATTCTACCCGCATGAACTGCTTTAGTTTCTATTTTGTAAGTCATTACTTGGCCTTTTCTATTAAATTTTTTATTAGGATAATTATGCTCAGTGACTGATCTTATAAATCGATTTTTTAATATTTTTATCGGTGATTTAAACAGTCACTTCAGTTTTAATTAATTGCTAGATTCAATATCGGATAACAGCATTTATCACGCCAAAATATAAAAATCATATTTATCAACAGCTTATAATCTTTATTTATTTTTAAAATCTATAAACGTTACACAAATGTAACGCTGGCGAGGTAAAACATGTAAAAATGATAGGAATATTACGCTTTTAGTGGGTTTAGCAGTGTGTTACCTTTATGTAACGCGTTACAGAAATGAATCGGATATAAATGAAGCTAAGAATTTTATGTGAAGACAGATTGGGGATGACTCAAGAAATACTAAACACAATTGTTAACAAAGGCTGGAATTTGACCGCTATGGAAATGGTTAGTCAAAAGATTTTTGTTCATTTTGAAGAGCGTGGAGGGAGTTTTGAAACAATTAGTGCTTCTATTAAATCGATCAAAGGTGTTACTGATGTCAATGAAGTAGATTTATTACCAAGCGAATTAAAACGTAAACATTTAGATGCTTTATTATCAAAATTACCCGACCCACTTGTTGATATTGATTTTAAAGGAGAGGTATTGGTTGCCAACACAGCTGCTGAAATCGCATTTGGTTTAGAGAAAAGTATACTGATCGGTAGTAAAATTTATGAACTAATTGGTGTTCCATTAAACAAGGTATTACCAAATGACGAGACTTCCTTTGAAGTATCATGTGCAAATAAACAATATTTAATGGATATCACACCTGTTTATACACAAAACAAAACGACAGGTGCAGTGATAGTATTACGCAGTGCGCAAAGAATAGGTCAACAAATATCGGCTATATCGCCAAATAAAGGTGAAAATATAGAGTCTATGGTGGGAACTAGCCACCAAATGAAGCTAATTCAACAGCAAACAGTCAGGTTTGCTAAGTTAGACTTACCAGTTTTAATAATGGGAGAAACAGGAACCGGCAAAGAGCTACTGGCACGCGCCTTACATGAATCTGGTCCACGCGCAAAAGCACCATTTTTAGCAATTAATTGCGCTACACTCGCTGAAAACTTGTTAGAGAGTGAGTTGTTTGGTTATGCACCTGGTGCATTCACTGGTTCTAAACAAGGCGGCAAACCTGGTTTATTCGAACTAGCAGAAAATGGCACTGTATTTTTAGACGAAATAGCTGAGCTATCCATTTATTTACAAGCTAAATTATTACGATTTTTACAAGAATTTACTTTTAGAAGAATAGGTGGCACACAAGAAATAAACGTAAATGTACGTATTGTGTGTGCAACACATAAAAATTTAGATGAGATGATCGTAACAGGTGAATTTAGGGATGATCTGTTTTATCGTTTAAATGTATTAAGCCTAAACTTGCCGCCTTTGAGAGAACGTGCTGAAGATATTCCCGCATTATTAAATCGATTTGCGACTAATGCAGCTGAGCAGGTTAATATTCCAAAGCCGGACTTTACCAATCAAGCAATACAATTATTACAAAGTGTTCCTTGGCCCGGTAATATTAGAGAATTACAAAATGTAATTTTTAAAACTTTAGCCTTAGTTGATAAACCTGTGATTGATCATACTGATATTTGTTTTACTTCTAAAAATCAGGGGCTAACAAAAGATAAAAAGCATAACAATGAAATAATATCGTTAGAAGCTGCAGTTGATAGCTATGAAAAGCAATTGTTACAGGAGTTCTATTTAAATTTTTCATCCACACGAAAATTAGCACAAAGATTAAATGTCTCAAATGCGACCATTTCAAGAAAATTAAATAAGTACGGTATTAAATAAACTTATTATTTTGTGAGATTAAACAGCTGTCGATGACTTAAATACTTTCATTAAATGCTTAACAAAGGCTTGGTTATCTTCTTCCATGCTTGAAAGGGCTAGGCCAAAGGGGGCAGATTCTATAACGCGGGAAAACTCTTCAATCGAAATATCAATTTTATCTAAGGTCATACGGCTTTGAGCAAGTTCTTTTGAAATTCTTAAGCTGATTATCTCACGTACTTTTATCTCATTTTCACTGATAATGTCATTACAATGGCTTTGGCCTGCATGCAGTAAATCAGTTCTTATTAATGAACTTGATACCTCTTCAAATAACCCATCACATCGTTTTAATATAAATGATTCAGTTTCAGCCCAAAAGTCACCAGTTGATTGGCTGTAATCTTGTAAAAGAACATTGTTATCCGCAATATACTTTTCGACTACAGCTCGAAAAAGGGCTTCTTTGGTTCTAAACTGTTTATGTATTGTGACACGTGAAATTTCAGAATATCTAGCAATCATAGATATATTCGCGGCGATATAACCGTGCTGAAAAAAACATTCAGTAGCACAGGTTAAAATTCTGTCTCTCGAGCTTGGCAAAATTAATTTCTCATTTGATTTGGCTTTATTGAACAATTTTAGCTTAGAATTGGTGGTCATTCAACAGGTTTACACTTATTGTAAATGTGTAAACCTCTTGCTATAGTAGCACAAAATCAAACAGGCCAGGAAATAAATTCCTAGCTAGTAAACGTGTTTTTGGAGATATTGTGAATCGAATATTAATAGGTGCTTTACTTTTATGCTTACAAGCGTGTTCTGAACCAGTTAAGCAAGAAAAAACTCAAGAACCCCTTGTTGTTCAATTATTTGAAACTAAAAAGGTAGATATATCCAGTGAATATGAGTTTCCTGCAATCGTATCTGCAGTTAAAAGTGTTGATCTTAAATTTGAAGTGTCTGGTAGGTTAATTTTTGAAAATCTTGTGGAAGGTAGCCCTGTTGCAAAAGGGGACGTTTTAGCGCGTATTGATTCCGCGCCATTTGAACGTCGCGTCTCAGAAGCCAACATTAGATTTCAAGATGCTGTTCGTAATTTAGCGAGAATTGAAGAAGTGTTTAAAAAAAATGTCGCTTCTCAAAGTACATTCGATGATGCTAAATCTCAATTTTCAATTACAGAATTAGCCTTAGCGAATGCAAAACAAGACTTAAGCTATACCACTATAAAAGCGCCATTTGATGCTGTTATAGGTGCAAGGTTGATTGAAAATAATAGCTATATCAGTGCAGGCGATACCATAGCGAATTTACAAGACAGATCTAAACTGTATTTTACATTTGATGTACCAGAGCGCGTTATGACTGCTAATGCAGGTAATCGAAATATTAAAGCGACTGCATTTATCATAGGGCAAGAAGGCACCGTATTTGATATATCTTATGTTGAACATGAAACATCGCCTAATCCAATTACCCAAACTTATGGTGTTACTTTTGCAATAGATGGCAAAGTCAGTAATTTATTTTATCCAGGTTCAAGAGCAAGTGTAAAAATTGAAAATATTAGTGAAAAAAACAGTGCGATATTAATTCCAATTAAGTCACTTATGGGTGATAAAAATAAAGGATTTAAAGTTTGGAAATTCAGACCTGAAAATAATGACATTCAATCGATCCCAGTCAATATAGCAAGTTTACAAGGTGAGTATGCAGTTGTCTCAAGCGGTGTAACCGTAGGTGATAAAATTGTATCCGCTGCGGTTAATCAAATGAGTCAAGGGCTGAAAGTTAAAGAATATAAGGCAGAGTATTAAATGGATATTGCACGTTATTCTTTATCAAAGCCAATAAATATATGGCTTGTCGCGCTATGCTTTATTATAGGTGGTGTGATAGCAATGGGTAAAATTGGACGCTTAGAAGATCCTGCTTTTACCATAAAACAAGCTGTTATTTTTACATATTATCCAGGTGCAAGTGCCGAAAAAGTTGAAAGGGAAGTCACTGAACAAGTTGAGATAGCACTTCAACAAATGTGGCAACTTGATAAGTTAGAATCTGTTAGTAAGCCTGGTTTTTCTCGTGTCACTATGGAAGTAAAACCTACTATAGATGGACCTTTGTTACCACAAATTTGGGATGAATTAAGAAAACGATTACGAGATATCCAAGGTTCATTACCATTAGGAGCAAGTGCACCTGTTGTAATGGATGATTTTGGTGATGTATATGGTATCTATTACTCATTAACTGCACCTGATTTTACTGCTTATCAAATGAGAGAGTTTTCGAGAACTATTAGAAGAGAACTGCTTGCGGTAGATGGCGTGGCGAAAGTACAAGTTGAAGGCATAATTGAAGAGCAAATTGTTGCTGAAATTGACAGTTATCAAATTGCAGGATTGGGCCTGTCATTCCCTGAAATAAAACAGGTTTTGGCTAGTAATTTAAAACCTTTTGTTGGTGGTAGGCTATATGTTGATGATAAACAGATCCGAATTCCGGTTGAAAGTTCTACCAATCGCGTAGAAGAAATAGAAAATTTATCAATTGTGCTACCTGGGAAAAATGCTTCTATAAAAATTAAAGACATTGCCAAGCTTTCGGTGCAACCCGTTGATATTCCAAGTGGATTAAAAAGATACAATGGTCATCCAGCGATTACTTTAGGTATATCAGCTCAAAATGATATCAATATAGTAGAAGTGGGTGAAAAAATAGAAGCTAAACTTGCGCAAGTTCTAAAGCAGTTACCAGCAGGGATAAATGTTGCTTCAATTTATAATCAAGCTAAAGTTGTTGAAAAATCAGTTGATGGCTTTATTTTAAATCTAGAATTATCTGTAGCAGTAGTAACAATTGCTTTATGTATATTCATGGGATGGCGATCAGGTATTGTAGTTGGCGGTACATTGTTAATTACAGTACTAGGTACAGTTTTAATTATGTGGTTATACGACCTACAACTACAACGTATATCGCTTGGGGCTATGGTAATTGCCATGGGCATGTTAGTTGATAATGCCATTGTAGTCGCTGAAGGCATGATGCTACGAATGGAAAAAGGAAAGTCGGCTTTTGAATCTGCAAGCTTTATTGTAAAAAGAACTCAATGGCCTTTACTTGGTGCAACTATTATCGGCATCGCGGCATTTTCTGGTATCGGTTTATCTGATGATGCAACAGGTGAGTTTTTATTCTCTCTTTATGCGGTTGTACTAATATCACTGATGTTAAGTTGGGTATTAGCTGTTTCTTTGACACCTTTATTAGGACGTTACTTTTATAAAGTTGGCCAAACTAGCCAAGAACAAGAAACACACTCTTTTTTACACAGAGGATATTTAGTTGTATTAAAAGCAGCGCTTCATTGGCGCGGTTTAACGCTTATTACTTTAATTGGTATAACAATCACAGCTTATGCAAGTTTTGGTTTAATAAAACAAGGCTTTTTTCCACCTTCAAATACACCTGTATTTTTTGTTCATTATTGGGGCGCACAAGACTCAGACATTAGAGCAACAGAAAAGTATATGAAAGCGGGTGAAAACTTAATTCTTGAAACAGAAGGTATTGAGTCTTTATCTACTTTCATCGGTGAAAGCTCTGCACGGTTCACTTTAGTTTTTTCACCTGAAATGCCTAATGAAAGTTATGGCTTATACCTTATTAGAGCAAAAGATGCAGCTGATGTACCTAGGCTAGCGCAAGAGATTTCAGATAAACTCAGAAAAAATAATGCAAATGTTGAGTACTTTGCTGAAGTGATGCAATTTGGGCCAGGCGCTGGAGCTAAAATTCAAGCACGTATTTCTGGCCATGATCCTGAAATTTTACGTAGTTTATCTGAGCAAACAAAAGCGATATTCCGTCAAGATGGCTTAATTAGGGATATTCGAGATGATTGGCGTGAAAAAGGTATTGTTCTTATTCCTGAGTTTGACGATATTGCTGCAGGTGTCGCTGGTGTTAGCAGAAGTGACTTTAGTGATGCAGTAAAGTTTTATACTGATGGACTTACGATAGGTCAACTGCAAGATGGTGACTACTTATATCCTATAGTGGCAAAAAATCAAAATCAGACACAAGGTCAATTGTCTGGACTTGAAAACAGCTTAGTCTGGAGTAGTAGCCAACGCACTTATATTCCTTTTAAACAAGTAAGTGGCAATATTACCTATCAAAGTGAAGAGTTACTGATCAACCGCCGCGATCGTGTTAGAACAATATCAGTAAAAGCAGAAGCTGGTTATCAAGAAACAACTGGTGAGGCTTTTGCTCGTATAAAACCATTAGTAGAAGCCATAGAATTACCAGATGGTTATCAGCTTGAATGGGGTGGCGAATATGAATCTTCACGTGACGCTCAAGCAGCGTTAGGTCAAGGTCTACCGCTTGGATTCTTAGTGATGTTTATTGTCAGTGTTTTATTATTTGGTCGTGCTAGACAGCCTTTGATCATATGGTTAATTGTTCCTATGGCTGTTGTAGGAGTAGTAGCTGGGTTATTAATAGCTGATATGCCATTTGGTTTTATGTCATTACTTGGTTTTTTAAGCTTATTTGGTATGTTGATTAAAAATGCGATCGTGCTACTTGAAGAAATTGACCTTCAAATAGAGGAGGGCAAAGAAAAAGCTGTCGCCATAGTTGAGGCAAGTTTAAGTCGTTTACGTCCAGTATCCCTTGCTGCTATTACAACTATTTTAGGTGTAATGCCGCTAGTATTTGACCCATTCTTTGCTGATATGTCAGTAACCATAATGGGCGGACTCGCATTTGCAACAATTCTAACTATGATTGCAGTTCCAGTTTTATACAGTATTTTTTATAAGATAAAAGTCACCAGAAGCTAAGTTTACTCTAAAATATATTAATTTTAATACCAAGCCTCGCCATATATGCGAGGCTTTTTTGATGCACTTATTATTTTGAAAAATACTTAAATGAAAAATTATTTGGTATGTTTCTGTTTTGCTTGTTTATAAAGTTATCAATTTATGACCCCACTAGATTTATAATTAATTCCTCTGTTTAGTTGAGGTTGAAATTATATTTTGCGAGCTATTATTAAATAAAAGGGGGAATATACAATAAGTTAATATTACTCAAGCTATACTATTAATTATTTTCTGTCAATCACTTTTACATTTAATACTTTAAATTCAAAAGCTTAACCACGCGCAACCTTGAGTTGACAAAATTCAAAGCATGCTTGATAGTATGCAACTTCAGATTTTCCTATTCTGGCTACCAATTAATACATAAAGGGATAAACAGAATGATATTAGCAGAAAAAATCGCTAAATTAAGAAAACAACTAGGTTGGTCACAAGAGGAATTAGCTGAAAAATTAGACGTATCTAGGCAGTCGGTTTCTAAATGGGAAAGCGCAAATAGCATACCCGATATAAATAGAATCATAATGCTTGCAGATATATTTGAGGTGACAACTGATTTTTTATTAAAAGATGAAAATGAAACTTTTGAACATTCAAATCAAACAACACAAGAATCAAGATTAATTCGTGTTAATTTAGATCAAGCAACTAGATATGTTCAAAGCAAGCTTGCAATATCAAGTTTGAATACCAAAGGCGTCATGTTGTGTATTTGCTCAGTAGTGCCATTATTTTTCTTTATGGCAATGGCAGAAACAAATCGTTTAAATATAACAGGAGATATCGCAGGTGCATTGGGTGTGATCGGTATTTTAGTCATAGTTTCAATCGCAATTCACTTTTTCATTAAAACAAATCAATACGACAATGAAATTGCTTTAATAGACAATGAAAAGTTTGAATTAGAATACGGCGTGCATAGTATTTTTAAGGACAAATTAGAAAAATTTAAACCTAAGTACAATACAAAGCTATCTATGAGTATATTTATGTTCATTATAAGCTTTGTACCTGTCATGGTTGTCAGTCAGTTTTTCGATGGCTCAGATATCGTAATGTTAATGATAATTTTAATGCTTTTTATTATATCAGCAGGTATTTATGTCATATCTCCCATTTCAGCTGAACATGAGGCATATAATGCAATCTTGTTAGATCATGGTGAAGAATCAATAAAGAGTAAGCGTTACAAACGTTCAGAGAAACTCGCATCTTTTTATTGGCCTTTACTTACTGCAATTTATTTAGGTTGGAGCTTGTGGACCATGGATTGGGACATCACTTGGATTGTATGGCCTGTTGGTGCAGTTCTTTTTAGTGCATTAGTCGGTTTAATGGAGTTATTTGAAAAAGATGACTGCTAACTTTTAATTATAACGAGCTTTTTCCAGCGTTCTAAACAAGCTTTAGAGGCAACCCTTTTATTAAAGCTTGATATAGAGCGCTTTGGATTATGAGTCACTTTTAAGTCAAATAATGAATCAAATCCAAAAGCTGAAATACATTTAAACTCTTTATTGTTCCGTTTTTTGATAGCGACTGTCGTTTCTTTTTCAGGCCAATAACTCATCGCATCCAATAAATTTGTATAAGGTTTATCACCATTTTTATTATGCATAATAGCTTGATTACGTACTTGCCAATTTACCTCAGGCATAAGATATGAGAGCTGAGATTCAATATTTTTATATGTGGTAGGATCTCGCTCATGTTTATCAAAATAAATAACATCAAGATCATTTAACGCAGAAGACTCACGCTTATGATGGAAATGATCCCACACTAAGTTTCTAACAAAACCTGCTGCTAAATAACAATTGGGTATATCTAGCTTATAAACACAATCAAGCGCTTATAATCTTAGCGGATCATTTTGTATTAATGTGATTAGCTTTTTCACAGCTGGCAATATTGTTAAATATAATGAATTTATTTGCTTGTATTACATTCATCAGCACAACACTCATCTTGAAGGAAATGTAATACTTCCATCAATCTTGGATATTGCGCGACACAATATAAAGTACGACCTTCTCGTCGTTGTTTAATTAAGCCTGCTGCAGCTAAACTTGAAACGTGGTGAGAAAGGGTAGAGCCCGGAATACTTAATTGCTCTTGAATATCACCCACAGCAATCCCTTGAGTGCCAGACTTAACAACACGTTTAAAAATTGCTAAACGTGTTACATGCCCCAACTCTTTAAATGCCTTAGCGATTATTTCTATATCCATAATATGTGTTATCTTTCGATTTAATATATTTCGATAATACTAGGGATTAGCTAGGCATTGAAGTTTTTTTAAAGAAAATGGTTTATATGCCTAATTAAACTGGCTTAATCCTGGGTATTGAGCAAAAAAAGTTTCAATCGCACCACGTTTTTGCATTGTTACAAAGATTTGATTGCCATCTTTACCACCAAAAGCAACATTAGTTGGATATTGTCCTTTAAGTTTTATTTCAGACAGTAGCTTACCTTGTGGGGAAACTTTAGCTATAACACCTTTACCATATCTGGCAATATACAAGTTGCCCTTAATATCAACTCTCATTCCATCTAATCCAAAATCAGCAAATTCTATTAATAAGCGTTTATTTTTAAGTGACTTATCTGGCTGAATATCATAAACCCACACTTTTCTTTGAACACTTTCATTAACATATAAGTGTTTTTGGTCTGCACTGACTTCGATACCATTAGTTGTTCCCATACCAGATTCTATTAGGTGAGTTGAGCCATTAGTATCTATTCGCCATAATTGTCCAGTACTTTTTACCCAATTTGGATCACTCGCGAATAAAGTCCCTGTTTTCATTATCGCAATATCATTTGGTTGATTCATTTTAGGGTTATGCGCAAATACTGAGGCTTTCTTATTGTAGGCATCAACTTTTAATATGTTATGACCGCTATAATCTGCAATATACATATTATTTTTAATATCAAAACGTATTCCGTTTCCAGTACTGCCTTTAGGCAAAGTGATGTACAACTGAGCTTCACCTTTTGCTGTTACTTTTCCTATGGTGCCTTCTTTTTCAAAATTCACAACAAATAGGTGACCTGATTTATCAACCGCTGGGCCTTCAACACCTTGAGTGAATACCTTGTCAGTGATCCAGTCGCTTGTTTGATATGTCTGTATTGAATGAGCAAAAAGTAGCGGTGTAAATAGACTTATAGTGAGTGCGATTATTTTTTTCATAGGTATTTAAACTTGCGTAATTATCGTTCTAGAGTGATAAAACAAAAAATATAAAGCAATAATACTTTGGTCTCAATTATGGGTAATTTATATCATTACTTATAAATACATTTTTGACTGTATATCCATACAGTGTTATTGTTGCGATATATTTATTAGTACTCATGAGAGTTATTATGCTTAAAGACTTTGATATCCAATCACCTACCGATTTCGATTTTATAATTGGTGATTGGAAAGTAAAACATAGAAAATTAAAGCGAATTTTTAATGATAGCAATGAATGGATTGAATTTGATGGAGATTCATCTACCCGAAAAATATTAGGAGGCTTTGGCAATTTAGAGGACAATCATCTTCATTTTCCTGAATCATCAGTAAGAGCTGTAGCGATGCGTTCATATAATCAAGTATTGAAGCATTGGTCAATTTGGTGGCTTGATGGTCGCCATCCAGATAACCTAGATGTCCCAGTAGTTGGCCAGTTTGAAAACGGTTTTGGTGTTTTTTATGCCGACGACACATATCAAGATCAACCTATAAAAGTACGTTTCAAGTGGAACTCTTTAGATCCCAACAAACCGACTTGGGAGCAAGCATTCTCAAAAGATGATGGTAATACTTGGGAAACAAATTGGACGATGGCATTTAATAAATAATATTGGGGATTTCTAAATGGCTAATATAGGACGTGTTCAATACATTAAAGGAACAGAAAAAGATCAACTACTTTCCGTATGGATGCATTCAGATTATGGCAGCGGTACAGGGCGAGCACACGGTAAAATTAGCTCTGGTTTCGAAGGGCACTATGACATTACTTATTATGATGACCAAAATGCCAAACTTACTGATCTTAAATTAGAAATAAAAAAAGATGATGACAGATATTTTTTAACTTGGCGAAATTCTAATAAAGTGATTAGTTTTGGTATTGGACTAGTAAACTGTGATGTATTATCAGCGAGTTATATTGATGTTTAAATTTTAAGTATATATTAGCCTTTGAATCTCATTTAAATTATCATCATCTGGCAAGATAATCGTTTGCATATTTTCATTATTTAGCGCAGCATGCAATGGTAAAGTTGCAACACCTTTCAATGCAATATTTTCAACATCAGGTGTTTTTATTAAACGTACGACCTGGCGGTCACCAAATTGTGAGATAGAAGGTATAAAAGGGCGTAACAAGGTAATAAATTTATCAAGAAATTGTGTATTTATATCACCTCCTAAAATAATCGTTTCACAATTTAATATTGATTCTAAAGTATGAATAGCAATTCGCATTGGTTCAGCTGCAGTATCAAACCAAAGTTCAACTTTATCAGGGTTATTAGCGTAATACTGTATAATAGCTTCATTGGTGGTTTCTTTTTTACCCAAGAATGCTTTTAAAGAATTTAATGATGCAAAATCATTTAGTCGTCCGAGCTCAGCTGTTTTATTATTTGTTTCAGGGGTTACAAATAATTCTCCTATAGCACCCGTTAATCCATTTTGCCCAAGCATAATTTGCCTATCATAAACAACAGATGCTTCAATCACATCTCCTAAATGAATATAAATGAAGCTATGTAATTCACGTGCTTCTGCGTAAAGCATTTGATAAGCCGCACACGCTGATGCTGTAGTTTCTATTGCGACAGGCAAAGAAAACACGTCATTTAATTGTCTTTGTAATAATTTACTTTGCTTAAAACTTTCAATTGGTCTTTGATCACTATCTGTAAAACTTAATGCAAGCCCCAATAATGTATCCTTTTTAATTTGACTCGCAGTCAGCAAGGTATTAAATAAAAATTCTGCTTTAGCGGTTAAATCAGTTTTATTATGCGTAGTACTAAGAATATTTAATTGTTCTCCATTTAAAGAAAATATACCTGCTTGTATATCAGTTTTATTAATTCTGAACGCAATAGTATAGGCTGAGTCTTTATTAAGACTTAGCATTTTTGAAGGTTTACCTACGCTACCTTCTTTTTTAACTCCTAACTCAATGACTAAATTAGCTTCAAGTAACTCTTCAACCATATTAGTAATGGTTTGTTTCGTTAAGTGCGTATTTCTGGCAATTTCAACTCTAGAGAGCGGTCCCAAAGAAACAATTTGAGATAAGACCAAACGTAAATTTAGGGCTTTATTTTGTTTAGAGTTAGAACCTTTCAAATGAACCTTGCCTTTAATTGATGATTTAATTCAAAATCTTTGTCTGCAATCTTACAGTTTTAGTAAAAAAAATCGAGTTAAAATTATTAAGTCAAAATGTTTGACATATTATTTTGTTCCCTTAATATTAACTCATCAATTAAAAAATGAACAATTAAGGATATTACTAAAAATGTCATTTTTAAGGTTTTTTTTACAATATTTTAAGAATTTTATTTGTTTTGTCTCGATCCTAGTATTAGCTCCTAGTTTTGCAGTTGATATACAAAGTATTAAAGATGCAGCTAAGTCTTCGGATATTGTTCTTTCAAAAATTGAAATTCAAAAAATACAAGAAAAGTCATTAACTGCTGCGCTTGTATGGCACGGCTCTAGCCCTTGGGTAAGTTCAGTTACGCAAGGAGCCAAAGCAGAATTTGAAAAACTAGGAGTTAATGTCTTAGCTGTAACTGACGCACAATTTGATCCTGCAAAACAAGTGTCTGATTTAGAGAATGTAACAGCACTTACACCAGATATCATTCTATCTCTTAGCGTTGACAGTGTTAGTACTAAATTAAGTTATGAAAAAGCAATTTCTAATGGTGCCCAGTTAGTTTTATTAAGCAACCCAATCCCAGGCTTTCAATTAGGTAAAGATTATGTAGGGATAGTGACAGATGACATGTTTGGAATGGGTAAAGCAGCTGCAGAATTATTAGCTGAATCTATCAATAATACTGGAAATGTCGGCATGATATTTCATGATGCTAAATATTTTATAACAAATAATAGAGATCATGCATTTGAGGAAAGCCTAGCTAAATTTGGAAATATTCAGATCAGAGCTAAAAAAGGATTTGTGAAAGAACATGAAACCAGCGGTATCGCTGCAGCTATGGTTTTACAAAACCCAGACTTACAGGCGATATATGTATCTTGGGATGCAGCAGCTGAAGGCGTGATTGAATCTCTACGTTCTTTAGGTCGATCTGATATAAAAGTAATAACCCATGATCTCGGTGTTAATAACTTAGTTGATATGGCTATGGATGGCAATCTCTATGGCACGATTTCCGACAGACCATATGATATTGGAAAAACCATGGCTAGATTAGGCGCTGGAGCAACATTAGGATTAAAAGCATCAGCTTTTACAGTTGTTCCATTCGATAAGGTGAAAAAGAATAATATGAAAGAAATGTGGGCTAAAGCATTTAAAGCCAAGTTACCAAAAATGCTTGATCTCGCTTTAAAACAATAAAGAACCCTCGCTTATAATAACAAGGAGTTAACCAATGAGTGTGAGCAATATACATTTAGAGTCATTTAAGCAATTTGCGTTCAAACGTGAAGCGTTTATCTATTATATTTTTATTTTAGTTTTAACTTTATTTGCGGTTTTTCTACATGATACTGCATTTTTAACAGCTTCAAATTTTATGAATATCGTACGGCAAATGGCGCCAGTAACTGTTATGGCTGTAGGGCTTACATTTGCATTATCAGTGGGTCATATTGATTTATCTATAGGAGCTGTAGTCGCATTATCGGCACTTGTAGGTGCGCTGTTATTGCAATACACCTCAATTCCTATGGCAGTAGCGGGTGCATTATTTGTTGGTGCTGTAATAGGTCTGATAAATGGACTTTTAATAGAACGTATGAAAGTGTCATCTTTATTGATAACCCTTGGCACTATGGGGGTGGTAACTGGTATCGCACGTCAAATCACAAATTTAGAATCAGTGCCAATTATAAATAGGGATTTTACCTTTATCTTTGGTGCCGGTGACATTTTTGGTATTCCTGTGCTGCTCATTTGGACTTTAGCCATAGCAGGGATTGGCTATATTGTAATGCGAAAATTAGCTTTTGGACGTCATTTACTCGCTGTAGGTGGTAGCCCAAAAGCTGCTCTTGCTATGGGAATAAAAGTTACACGAGTGAGATTATACGCATTAATCATTTCCTCCATGGCAGCTTCCTTAGCTGGTTTACTGTATGCCGGACGATTACATGGTGCCCGATATACCTTAGGTGAAGCTGACTTACTGACCGTTATTGCAGCTGTTGCGATTGGTGGTACAAGTTTGTTTGGTGGTAGAGCTTGCATCATAGGTGCGATTTTAGGTTCTTGGCTAATGGGTATGATAAACAATGGTTTAATTTTATCTGGATTTTCAACAAACGAACAAATGATCGCCCGAGGTGTCATTTTAATTGTTGCAGTAGCGATTGGCGTTAAGGAACTTAAAAATGGTTAGAACATCTTTAGATCAATCTGCAATCGAGCTCAAATCATTACAAAAAAGTTTTGGTGGGGTAAAAGCACTTAAAAATGTCAGCTTTAAAATTAACAAAGGCGAGGTTGTTGGGTTATTAGGTGATAATGGTGCCGGAAAATCAACACTTGTTCGTTGTATCTCAGGTATTCATGAAGTTGATAGCGGAGAAATATTAATTAATGGTTCTCCGGCTAAGATCTCCTCACCGCTTGATGCGCGTACTGTGGGCATAGAAACCGTTTTTCAAGATTTAGCTATGGTTCCTGAATTTAATATTACTGAGAATTTGTTTTTAAACCGTGAAATAAAACATAAAAATCCTATCTTAAGATGGTTAGGTTGGCTTGACAAAAAAACAATGGAAAAGCGTTCAAAAAAAGCATTAAACAGACTTAATAGTCGCATTCCATCTTATGATGCTCAAATTAATAATTTATCTGGCGGACAAAGACAAGCAGTTGCCATCGCACGGGCTGTTAATTGGGGAGCCGATATCGTTATTATGGATGAACCTACAGCTGCATTAGGTGTAGAACAAAGCGCACAAGTTAATGAGTTGATAAATGTGATCAGTTCACAAGGTGTCGCAGTATTATTAATAAGTCATAACATGCAACATGTCGTAGAGACATGTGATCGCGCCGTTGTCTTGTATCAGGGTGAATCAGTTGCAGATGTTGCGGTGTCAGATGTTACTAAAGAAGATTTAGTAGCCCTGATCACAGGGGCAAAAACGCAAGCGGCGTAAATTTATATTTCTTTAGAAAAATTAGGCTTAATTTTTAGGTCTAGCTTTTTGCGGCCAAATTTTAGGAATGAGTATGTATACCAATAAGAAAGTGACGCAATTAATACTGTCTTTATCAATTGAAGAAAAAGTAGGACAGCTTTTCATACTGGCTTTTGCGGGAGAAGATAAGGACTATGCTTTTGATTTAATCAAAACAATGCATGTAGGTGGTTTTTATATTACAGATGATAATGCACATACAAAAAAAGATGCCACAATCCTTGCAAGTCAATTACAGCTACAAGCTGCACTAAGGGCATGTAATGCACCTTTAATATTAGGAGTAGACCAAGAAGGCGCATGGGGAATATTAACTAAAGAAACAGATTTAGGGCCCGGTAATTTAGCATTAGGTATTGTTGATGATATTAAAATAACTGAAAAAATGTATCGTGTATTTGCACAACAAATGAAATCGATTGGTTACAACACTTTATTGTCACCTTGTGCTGACGTTAATTCAGATCCAGATAATCCAATTATAGGGCAGCGCGCATTCGGAGAAGAGCCAATGCATGTAGCAAGACATGTTGCAGCTGCTGTAAAAGGAATATCACAAGGTGATAACTTGTCTTGCGCGAAACATTTTCCAGGTCATGGAGATACACATACAGATACGCATCAAACGCTTCCCGTTGTAGATAAATCATTTGAGCAACTCATGTCACAGGACTTGATACCTTTTAAAAAAGCAATTGATGAAAACGTATCTATGATAATGACTAGCCATATAAAATACCCTCAAATCGACGAGACTTATCCTGCGACTTTATCATACAAGATCTTAACTGAATTATTAAAAAATCAGCTTAATTTTAATGGTTTAATAATTACAGATAGTATGAATATGTGGGCTATGAGAAAAAACTATTTGCCTCATGAGTCGGCTATTTTAGCTCTCAAAGCTGGGGCACACTTAATTATGTTGAGTGAAGAGCATTATGAAAATGGTATTACAGATTATAAAGAGATACAAAAACAAACAATTAATGGTGTAATTGAAGCTGTTAAACAGGGAGAATTAAATGAAAGTATTATTGATTCAGCTTTAAGTCATGTTCTTTGTTATAAATATACCAATATTTGTTTAAATCAAAGCAAAGAAGCACTGTCAGAAAAAGAGTGTACTCATATATCAAATTTTAGTGCTATACAAGCAATTAAAACATTAAAAAATGACGCTGGGCATTGGCCATTAAAAACAGCACATTTCAATATCACTTTTGCAGCTAACCCAAAAGGCTATGACAATATTGTTAACAGCCGTGGTATTGGACCAAATGACCCTCGTACTGCCAGGGATACCATCTTAAGTTCTCTTAATAAGTGTAAATGTCATTATTCTCATATTTCTTATCAGGATTTTCAGATAATGCTCCAAAAAGAATCAAGCTTTGATTCTACAGCGCCCATAATAATCATAACAGAAGATTACCCTTTGCCTGGAGATCGTTTTGATACAGATGCTCAGATTAAAATTGTAAATAAAGCAATTAAAATTTGGCACGACAAAGTGATCGTAATTGGTATGCGCTCTGATTACGAACTTAAAAAATATCACGATTTAAAAACATATATTTGTGCTTATTCAAGCAGGGTGGTCAGCGCTCAAGCTGTGGCAAACGCTTTAATTCAAACTTAATTTAAATAAAAACGAATCATCGCTTGATATTTAATCTAAATCCATTATAAATAATTAGTCAAAACATTTTACTAATATAGATGTTTACTCATATAAATAATAAAGTATTCAAACCACAACAAGAAATAAGGGAAGACCAGATGAATAAAAAAATAACCAGTTATCTATCACTATGTATTTTATCAGCTTTGCATGGTTCGGTTGTTGCTTCAGAAGAAGGCGCAGATCAGATCGTTTCAGAAAAACAAATGGAAACAATCGAAATCAAAGGAATTCGTGGTAGTTTAGTTAAAGCACTAAATACAAAGCGTTTTTCGGATTCTGTAATTGATTCAATTTCTGCTGAAGATATTGGTGACTTCCCTGATAAAAACATCGGTGATGCACTACAAAGAATTCCAGGTGTAACCGTTTCAAGAAGTTACGGTGAAGTAGATGGCGTGACTATTCGTGGTACAGCACCACAGCACAGCATGTTACTACTTAACGGACAGAATGTTGCTAGTGTTGGTTGGTTTGATAATGACCCTTTTAGACGCAGTTTTAACTTTGAAATGGTGTCTGCTGAGCAAGTTGCTGGGTTAGATGTATATAAATCTGTTGAATCACATAATAATGAAGGAGCGCTAGGTGGCACGATCGATTTAAAAACACGTAAGCCATTTGATTTAGAAGCTAATACTTTTTTTGGCTCAGTAGAAAATAGTTATAGTGAAACTGCAGATGAATGGAGCCCTTCTTATTCAGGTTTATATAGCTTCAAAAATGAAAACGAAAACTTTGGTGTATTGATTGCGCATTCATCGGAAGAACAGTCAGTTGTTCGTGAAAGCTTAAGTACATTTGGTAATTCGGGTGTCTGGAACTTCCCCGGTGTGATGGTACAAGATTCTAATGGTGAGTTCCCTGTTGTGCCACTAGGTTTTGCGTCAATTATTTTTGATGAAAAACGTAAAAGAGAAAGTTCACAATTAACTTTTCAATATCAAGTAAATGATAATTTTGATGTAGCGCTTGATTACAATCGCTTTGCTTTAAAAAATACACATACAAATACTGCTCTATTCGGATTTTTACATCATAACGCAGTGATAGATGCGGATACTATGCGTGTTAATAATAACGGCGTAACAACAGGAGGAACAGTCTCAGCGGTCTCACAAGACAGTGGTTTAGTTCCTTTGTTCAATAACACATTATTACGTAAACCTGAGATGATTTCTGATGTCATAAATTTAACGTTAAATTATGAGTCTGACGATTGGAGTATTCAAGGGGTAATAGGCCAATCAGAAGCTGAATCTAGAGGGTTACAAAGTAGCACATGGTGGGGTAATCAAACAGATAAAAGTACGACAGGTTTTAAATTTGATGTAGACGGCCCCCTTGAATTGATCCCAACTGATCCAGATATGTTAACTGATCATAGTCAACAGTCGTTATATCAAGAATTCAGCTACTTAAATAATGTGCGTGATAATGACATAAATTATTATCAAATTGATGGCTCATATAATCTAGAAAAAGGCATATTTACGACTGTTGAAGCCGGAATAAAACTTCAAGAACAATATTTTGGTGCTTCACAGCATTATTTCGATGATGGTTTGCTTGCACAAGGTATGGTTGATGGCCTAACTATGGCAGATTTTAATGGTGGTGTTGTTACTGGTTTGCATGGCAAAGAAGGAAGAGCAGGGACATTAAGTTCATTTGCAGTAATAAATGAGGGTCTTTGGGATTATGCCAAGCAACATAAAGGTGAATTACAAATTCGAAACCAATTCTCTATAGATGAAGAGATAACTTCAGCATATATCAAAGGTAATTTTTCAGGGGAGTACTTTAGGGGTAATGTTGGTTTAAGAGTTGTTGAAACGAAGGTTGAATCTAACGGTACTTCAGATGGTACGCCCCAACGAGAAGCGCTTAAAGGTGAGAAAACGTATACAAATTATTTACCTAGCGTAAATATCGCTGCCGATGTCAGTGATGATGTATTGTTTAGATTTGCCGCAGGTTCTACCGTTTCTCGTCCAGACTACGCTCAAATGCAAATGCTGACAACGATTCAAATTCACCAAGGTTTAGCACAAGTTGGTTCACCAGATATTGAACCATATAAATCAGATCAATATGACCTAGGTTTAGAATGGTATTTCAATGAATCATCTTTGATCAGTAGTACTTTATTTAAAAAAAATATCAGTGATTATATAGAGCAAACAACAGCAACTGAACAACTTGAAGGCTGTGGCACATGTTCTGTAACACGATATAGAAATGCAGGTACAGCAAAAGTCAGTGGTATTGAACTTCAATACCAACAAAATTTTGAAAACGGATTTGGGTTACAAGCAAATTATACTTATACAGACAGTGAGCTGGTAAGAGCCAATGGAGAACTCGCACCTATGGAGGGAGTTTCTGAGAACTCATTTAACTTAGCGGGTTATTATGAGAATGATATGTTTAGTGCCCGTATCGCTTATAATGCAAGAGATGAATTTGAACAATCATATAATGGTATAACGGGTATGGCTGATTCATTTAGCCAAGTTGATGCATCAATTGTTTGGCATGCAATGAATAATTTAGATATATCAATTGAAGCTGTTAACTTATTTAATGAAGCACGTGTGATTCAATTACCTGAACATGGCATAACACATGCTGTTGATGAATTTGGTGCTCGTTACTTCGTTGGTGCAAGTGTTAAATTTTAAATAATGCGAAATTACGTGAAGTAATGGTACGGTTTACAGTATGAATACCTCCCTAGTGTTTAACTGTAATGAAAAAATACCTGTAGTTTGAACACGTGTTCAGTGAATTAACATTCCTTTATACCCCGTCAAGGCAAGCGATGCTTGCCTTTTTATTCAAAATTTATAACAAGTCATCAACGGTACTTATTTTTGCGCCACCAAAAGTTAAAGATATCAAATTAGTAGCAACAATTTGTTTTCCTGTAAAATCTTCATCCTGAGACGACAATTTAGGTGCCGCTACTGCATCTTCAATAACAGTACATTCATATCCTTTATGGGTTGCCGTTCTACAGATGGTTTGCACACAAGCTTGTGCCATAGCACCGACTATCACAAGATTATGAATGCCTAGCGATATTAAAGTTTGCTCCAAATCTGTATCAGTAAAGCTGTCTATGTAATTTTTAACAATCACAACTTCATTATCTCTAGGGGCTACACTATGGTGAATTTCAATACCATTTGATTCAGGAGCAAAAAAAGCAGCTTGTGTGTCTTCAAATATATGTTGTATATGAATAATAGGCAGATTTTCATCTCTAAATTTATTTAATAATTTACTTGCTTGATTTGCTGCGATCTCAGTGTCTTCCAATTGAAATTTACCACTTTCAAAATAATCGTTTTGAAAGTCAACCAATACCAAAGCTGAGCGTTTATCATCAGTTAATGGTTCACTCAATTGTGTTAAAACACTAAAATCATCTTCTTCTAAATACCATTGACCATCGTCATCTAAAATCCAAAGCTCTTTTGTAATAAAACCACTGGCAATATTCATACTCCAGTTTGCAGATAATATAGCTTGTGTAGCGCTGAGTACTTTTATCTGAACGTTTTTATAAACTAAATCTGTTGGATTACTTTTTGCGAAACCTTGCCAAAAATCAGATATCTCAGATTTAGAATTAAAGCGTCCAAAAGGATGTACTTGCATAAATGCATTTGATGTATAACTCTCTATACACGCATTTACGTCACCATTATTGAAGCTATTTATCCAGTTTTGACTCGCTTGCATTACTTCTTTTCTTATTGATTGGCTCATGATGTGTTTCCTTGTTATTTGATGAAGTTAAGTTTATTGTTTATCAAATAAAAGATAATTACCTAAAAAGTGAAATATATGTTCATTAAATCTGAACAAAAGAAACTTGCATATCAAATGTTAGTATTTGATGAAGTTGTTAATAAAGGATCATTTACTTTAGCAGCACACTCACTTGGTCACACAAAATCAGCTGTTAGTTTGTACATAACACAACTAGAAACTGCATTGGACACCAGATTATTAACTAGAAGTACACGCACATTAAACTTAACACCTTCAGGTGAGTTGTTAGTAAAAAGAAGTGAGCAATTAGTCAATTTACTATCTGATACATTACAAGATTTAGATACATATAATAATGAGCCCGCTGGGCGTATTGCGATTACTGCACCCCATGCTTTTGAAACAAACTTAATCACACCGATTATTGCTAATTTATGTGATGAGTACAAAAAACTTACACCTGAGTTAATCTACACTGATGAACGCTTAGATTTACTGAGTAATCAACTAGATTTGGCTATCAGTGTCGGCCCACAAAAAGACAGTAATTATAAAGCTGTATTAATTGGTAAACTAGATAGTGTACTGGTCGCATCGCCTAAATACATTGCAAAAGCAACAGAGATCACAAGCGAAAATTTAAACATTCAATCCTTAGTCGTTTTACCCTGGCAAACAGACAGTATTATAAACGGTCTTAAAGATGAAAATTTAATTTTTGATAGTAATACTTTGATAAAAATGAACACATCAACAAGTGCAATTAACAGTATAAAGTGTGGATTAGGCATAGGACTGCTGCCGTCTGTTTTTATAAAAGAAGAATTGGCATTAGGCCAATTACAGAGGGTTTTACCTGAATACTCTGGGCAGCAAAGAGATGTATATGCAGTCCATTCATATCAAAATAAGCTACCCGTTTTGCTTAGAAAATTTATAAATGAATTAAAAAGAAAGTTTATAAATCAAATGGTCGTAAATACTTAATACCATTTTTTACTGCTTTTTAAATGATTTTCAATCCAACAAAGAAGATAGGTCTGTATACCATGTGTAAATTATAAAATGACTTATGCAGTAATATTATTTTTACCTATCTCTCGACAGCCATTATAGTTTTAATCACCTCATTCTTAGTTTTTTGCGGAATCCAAGTTGAAAGTTCTTTTTAAAAACTAACAAAAGCCAACTAAGTAGTTGGCTTTTCATTAGGCATAAATAAACTGCACCTGTTATCACAGTGATATAAACTGTTTGACGAATACCGAGCATTGAATTTAGTGTTTTTCTACAGTCCCAATATCTGGTCTATTTGTATGTTGATGATCTACTGCATATTTACTATCTGGTGCCGGAGGTGGCATATGTTGATGTTGTCTTGAGGGTTTTATTTCTTGACCTTCTGGAAGTGGTTGTGGTGGTAGCGCATCTAAAGCAAGCTTAGAATTAACGCTTTTTTTAAGTATTGAAGTTTGATTAACTTTAGTTGATTTATCATCATCTAAGCTATTATTACTCATTACATCATGATTTATTTCAGGAAATTGTTCATTACTTTTTTGACGCTGTTCATCAGAGGTTAAAATATCTGTTGTTGTAATACTGACATGACTTGAAAGTATGGCGTAAGTTTCACGCGATGCTAGTTCGGTATTTTTATTTTGTGAAAATACATAAATGATTGAGATCAGGCCAGCTAAAACCGCTAAAAATATGATTCTTGTTCTGTTTGTAGTTTTTTTCATAATTCACTTACACCTAATGGATATTGTATGCAAAATACCATGTGTTAATACTGTAAATCAAGTAAACCATACCTGTGACTCCCTTATATCAAATATATATTAGGTAAGTATGAGATTACTCAAAATTTAAATTATGAAATATATTCTGTATAAATATAAAAAAGGTGGCTGAGATAAACCTATTTTGTTCAGGACTATCATTGTTGTTTCTAAAATATTTAGAATATCTTAGTGAGGATATCTTCATCAGTTAAAGTAGGGAGCACACCAGTTCCAATACTAATGAATTGTAATTGTGTACGCATTGCATTCACCCAATTTTTTGTTCTATTTAAATTGTGGAAATTATTTACTTATATTTTGTTTTAAAATTAGGTAATTGAAAATAAATTTGAATGCTCATTTATTACTGGTTTTAATAAATAAAAATGCCGTCATATTGCATGACGGCATTTTTGTTTTAGGTGTTAAATTTAAGCTTCAGCAGTGTCCGTTTTATTCTTGCGCGCTGAAAATTTACGTTTTAATGCACGTATTGGTGTACGAACATCTTGACCTATAATGTATAAACAAGGCACTAATACCAGTGTGATCACTGTCGCAAACATAACGGCAAAACCAAGCGCAACAGCCATAGGTATTACAAACCTTGCCTGCAAGCTTGTTTCGAACATAATTGGTAAGACACCAACAAATGTCGTAATAGAAGTTAAGGTAATCGCTCTGAATCTTGCACAGCCGGCTTCTAACACTGCATCACGAATTGATGCACCTGCTTTACGTGCTTGATTTATATAATCAGTCATGACTAAACTATCATTTATTACAACGCCTGCGGCAGCTATGATGCCAAAAAATGACATCATGCTTAAATCTAAACCAAAGAAGAAATGACCCCAAATTGCCCCGGTTAAACTAAATGGAATAACGGACATAATAATAAGAGGTTGCGTATAACTTTGAAGTGGTACAGCAAGTAAAATATAAACAATGATCATCCCAGCAACAAAAAATAATATTTGCTCATTTTGTTGCGCTTGTTGCTCTTCTATAGAGCCTCCAAGTTCTGTTTTAACCGTTGGGAATAACTTTTTAAGTTCAGGTAAAAGCGTGTCATCTATGCTTTTAACTACTTCATTAGGTTCAACGGTTTCTTCATCAATTGCGCCATAAATATATACAGTACGATAACCACCTTCACGGCGTATATAGCTTATGCCAGGTTTTTCAGACAAAGCAACGACATCTCCAAGCATAACTTCTTTGCCATTATTAGTTGTGATCACAGTATATTTAAGAGAAGCAAAAGCTTCACGGGTGAGTTTAGGATAACGTACCATGACACGAACCTCTTCACCGTTACGGATCACGCGCTGTGCTTCACCGCCATAAAAACTTGCTCCAACTTGATTTGCGATTGTTGCGAGATCGAGTCCTAAATCATAAGCGACGGGTAATAAAGTTAATTGCACTTCTTTACTGGCAGGATCAATGGTTGAGCTAATATCAAACAGACCTTTCTCTTGTTGCAACATCGCAATAAATTGTAGTCCGGCTTTATTCAAAGTTTCAACGTCTGGGCCATATAGCAGGTAGCCAAACTCACCGTCTGAGCCTGAGCCATTCACATCATCTTGTATAGTGATTGATTTTAATCCTGGTATTTTTGGCAATAACTCTCGCCAGCGTCGAGATAACTCAAATGTACTAAATGGTCTCAAATCTTCATCAACTAAAGGCACTAAGATCCTTGCTTCAGTTCTGCTTTGATTAAATGCAAGTAAGTCTCTTACCATGCCTTGATCAAATTCAGACTTGGTTTGCTCTTCAACTTGCCAAACAATCGCTTCAATTGTTTTTAAAGCAGAAATTGTTTGCTGATCTGAAATATTATCGTTCATTTCAATTTGAATGCTTGGAAAATCATGTGGCACTTTTGGATTTGGTACCGTACGTACTAAATTAGAAGAGATTAAAGCAAAGCTAATGATCAGTAACCCAACAAACGCAGATAAAACTAACCAACGCCACTCAATCGCTTTTGTTATTGCACGTCTATAAGGTCCATTTACAAATCCCATAAAACGTTTATTAAACTTTGCTCTCCAACTGTTTTCAGGAATAGGGGTAAAGGTAGAGTGAGCTAAATGTGCAGGTAATATGAGTTTAGATTCAATTAAGCTAAATGCTAAACATAGAATAACAACAACAGCGATACCGTAAAAGAAAGCACTTTCAGGACCGCTTGATAGGGTGAATGGCGCAAATACAGCCATAGTTGTTAGTACACCAAAAGTTGCAGGAGTAGCTACTTTTTTAGCTCCTTTGACAACATTTTCAACACCACCTCCTGACTTTTCGATTTCACTATAGGCACTTTCACCTATTACAATTGCATCATCAACTACAATCCCCAAAACCATAATGAAAGCAAATAGGGAAATTATATTAACGCTTACACCTAAAATTGGCATCATCATTACAGCACCTAAGAAGCACACAGGTAAGCCTATCATCACCCACATTGCTAACTTAAAGCGCAAAAAAAGTGTCAGCATCAGTGCTACCATGATTGAACCTTGAAGGAGGTTTTTCAGCATCATATCTAAGCGCGCGTTGAGATAATAAGTCATATCAACTAAGGTTTTTAGCTCTAAGCCAGGAGGTAATGTTTTATTTCTTTGTTCAATAAAGGCTTTAACAGACTCTGCAACAGGGATCATATTTTGATCTTTAGTCGCTTTAACTGACATAAACATCGCGTTACTACCTGAATATTTAAAATAGCGTTCACCTTCAGTGAAACCATCTTTAATAACAGCAATATCTTGCAATAACACTTTTGCGCCATTTTCACCTATTTTTATTGGTATTTGGCGGAATTCATCACCATTATAATATTGGTTTTCGATTCTAACAGAAATAAAACCAGCATCAGTACGTAACTGACCTGCAGAAAAATTAGCTGAATGTCGGCTTATCGCATTACTTACATCACTTAAAGATAAATTATATTTACGTAAGTTTTCAGGCTGTATTTCAATTGCAATTTCATCTTCGGGTACATCTAAATTAACTAAAGATACGTTTTGAAGTTGTAATAATTCGTCTTCTATTTGTTGGGCGATGGGTTTTAGCTGTGTTAAAGGTAAATCACCGACTAGAGACATCTCTATAACATCTTGTTGAAACTCCGCTTGATAAATAGTGACAGGTTCCATCCCAGCAGGGAAGGTGGCTATGCCATCAACTCTTAATTTAATTTTATCCAATACATCCGATAAATTTTTATCTGGATCGATTTCTAAAGAAATACGGCCACTATTACGAAATGACCGGGATACACCTTTTTTTATCTCTGTTACATCTTTAATTGACTCTTCAATTTTTATTAAGATGCTTTCTTCAATTTCTTGGGGTGATGCACCAGGGTAAGATGCATTGATATTGATGTAATTGATTTCAATATTTGGAAACATTTGCCTTTGGATTGTTAAATAACTCAATATACCCATAATGATGATAAATCCCATCATCAAGTTAGCGGCAACGGGGTTATTAGCAAAATAAGCTATGATCCCTGTTTGTTTTTGCTGTGTCATATTTATAAATTCCTTTTACTACAATTTTTCGGTCGTTAAAACATCAGAATCAGCGATATTTACCTGCATCCCTTTTTGTGGGTATTCAGGTAAGGTAACAACTAATTTATCTTGATTGTTTAAACCTTGATTAACTAAAAAGAATTCTCCTTCCTCTCTAATGACTTGCACTTGCTTGGCTTCTAACTTGTCTTGTGAATCTACAACCCAAACTGTACGGTTATTAACAAGTTCTTGTGGTAATTTATAAATTTGTTGCAGTGTTTGTCCTGCAAAATTAACTTCAACATAGCTGCCAAATTTAATCACTGGCAAATCAGAATCTAAACCGTAAGGGTCTTGAATTCTAACAACTAAGTTACTCATACGCGTATCACTATCTACTACGCCTAAATCACGAGAGATAATTGCATCACGTTTAAAAGCATTTAGCCCTTTTTTACTAACTGTCGCATGTAAGCCATTTAAATTCTTTGGTAAAAACGCACTATCAAAGCCAGCGATTGGTATCAACACTTCAGCTGACTCTATGTTATTTAGTACTGCAACAGCAGAGCCGGTGTTAACAAATTGACCAAGGCCGATATTTTTTGAAATAACTAGGGCATCAAAAGGAGCCTTAACTTCACATTTTGCTAGATTACGTTGTGCACGCTTTAGAGATGCTTGAGCAGATTTAACTGCAGCTTGTGCACTTAATACTTGAGGTTTTCTAAGATATAAATCTGTGAACTTTTTAGTAGGAAAACGTTTCGCTTCATCAATAGCGACTTCTTGTTTTGCATTCTCTTCTATCAATGCCGCTTTAGCACTAACCAACTGAGCTTGAGCTTGTAATAAGTCTGCTTCATAGTTATCTTTTTCAATAGTGAATAAAATATCACCACGATGAACCAAGCCACCAGGAATAAAGCTTGGATGCCATTGAATTACTTCACCTTGAACTTGCGCTGCTAGTTGCGTACTTTCTAAAGGTGCAACTTCTCCATAACTAGTAATTACAATTTGATGATCACTTGCTGTTATATTTTCCACTTTAACAGTTGGGCGACTATCAACTGCTTTTTTTTCTTCAGTATCTTTGGCAATCGCATTAATTGTTACAAAACTACCAATACATGACGCTAAAACAACAACAGGTAATAGGCCTTTTATCCATTTTTGATTCATTTTATTCACCTTGAAAGCACAATTGAGGTGATAATATCAAAAACCTGTAAAAATATGTAAATTGATTTGTAAGTTTGTGTTTATATATTGCTTAAATATATTGAGCGATACATATGCCAGGTAATTGATAAGTCAGAGTTTAGCTGCACTGTGATATGACATCATAAGTCTCTGCATCAATTAACTTTCCTTGAGTAGTCAATTGTGTATATTTTCAGCCATAGTGCTTTGCAATACTTAGACCTGAATATGCGCAATATTATGTTTGAAAATATACCATTAGCCAATGCTTGGGTAAGTGACATATTCAACCTCTAGAACTTTGCTTATGTAAATCTCGCCTAAGATGTTTGCAACTACGATTTAAGATGACCAATTATTTAATATAGTCGTCTTATGGATGAGAAAATGATGCCACTAAAAGTATTAATGCAAGGTGCTTTTTCATTTGAATGAAATATTAAATAAGACTAAGGTATATCGTTGAGTTCATCCAAATGATTAAGGCTAGTTATACTTTATTACTTATATTATTTAATCTATTAATATTATTGAAAATAACACGTTACTTAATAAAATTAATATACCAACAAACACACATAATAAAATGAGATTAAAACACCACTTAAATGGATAATATAACTTTGGGTTTTGCTTTTTAAAGGCTTTAGAGGCTGTTAGAAAAGGTGTCACTTTAGCAAATAATTTATTAACGATACCGGCTTGATCACCGGGTAAATTAGGCACCAACATTTGACTAATTAAAAACTTATAAATTTTGTTAAATAGCTTCCCAAAAATATTCATTGGGCGCTCAATGTCACACATTAGGATTAAACGCATATCTTGGCTGTTGTTTTCTACATAATGCAGACATGTTTCATCAAAAATAAAGGCTTCACCATCTTTCCAAGATTGTTTAGTACTATCAACATTAATAAAACAGTCTTCACTATTAGGTGTATTTAACCCTAAATGATACCTAAAAGAGCAGGCAACAGGATCTAAGTGACGGGTTAATTTTGACTTTGCAGGTAGTAATGTGAACATAGCACCATTGACCGATGGTATTTGATTCAATAATTCAACAGTTTTTGGGCAATGTGCCATAGCAGAGTTGAGGTGAGTGCCGTACCAAGTACAGTAGAATTTACTCCATCCATATTTGTAGAATGTACGAAAACCGACATCATAAAAACTGCTATTTTCTTTTGAAGTCGTTTGTTCAAAAAAGCCTTTATCATGAAGTCCTTGTGCTTCTTGTGCGATTTTTTGCCAGTTATCTTCAAGGATATTTAATTTATTAAACTTCTCAGTTTTAACAAATGCTTTTTGTGAAAAGCGTTTTGTACAGATATAAAGAAAAACATTTAAAGGCGCAAAGATTGGCCAACCTTTTCGTAGATATTCTACAAAAGAGGTGAACCTAGCTTGGCCTCGAAATCTATAAACATAAATCACAGAACATAAAGGAAACAGGAAAAATACAAAAAACGTAAAAATTGAGGTCATAATAAAAGCAAGTAATTAAATAGTTCAGAAATTATAAAAGAAGGGTTGTCACAAAAATGTCAGCGGTTTCTGATACAATTAAGCTAAGGTTTTAGAGGTTAATGATTATGAATAAAAGCGAAGTACAATGGCTTTGTCAATTTGTAATTACTTTGTTGGATCAGCAACCAATTTAATTTTCAAGATACTGAAATTTTAAGTATTCAGTGCTTATTTCTGAACTAAGCGTATATGCAACCACAGACATTTCAATAATCTCCTTTAATGAGGCTAAATTTACTGAACATCGAAGCTATATGTATAAAAATCTACTTTGTTGATAAGTAAAAAGAAGGGGATTCAAATAAAAAACCAAGACATATTACAGCCTTGGTTAAAAATTGTATTTTAAATAAGCACTTAGGGAGTTACAAAAGGCAGACTTAAATAAAACTGAATAACTAACGCATTGGTGATATCGATAAAGAACGCACCAACCAATGGCACAACTAAAAAAGCCTGTGGGGAAGGGCCATGACGTGCAACTAACGCTTCCATATTTGCAACTGCTGTAGGCGTTGCACCTAAGCCAAAGCCACAATGTCCACCGGCCATAATCGCAGCATTATAGTTTTTACCCATTATTCTAAAAGTAACAAAATATGCAAATAACATTAATACAATAGTTTGGGCGAATATGATAAATACCATAGGACCGGCTAAATTCACCAGCTCCCACACTTTAAGTGACATTAATGCCATAGCTAAAAATAGTGATAACGCCATGGTGCCCCATAAATCAATGCATGCACGGCTGATACTATATACTTTGGAGAATTCACATAAATTAGTTGCTACAACACCAAATAATAACGGGATTAAGAATGAAGGTAATACGACGCCAGCTTCTTTTAAAGCAACATAACCTAAATGACCTAAGGTCATGCACAGTAAAATTATAAAAAGCGTTTCCATCATAGATTTTGGTGTAACTAAGTCATGATCTTCCGGGTTAAAGGTAACGGTATCATCGAGTTCTTCATGGTATTCATCAGCTTTCAAATTATATTTAGTAATTAAACGTTTACTCACTGGACCACCCACTAAGCCGCCTAGTACTAATCCTAAAGTTGCGGCTGCCATTGCCAATTCAAAGAAGCTAGAAGGCATCCCATATTCAGCAATAAATAAATCAGCATAAGTAGCGCCATTACCATGACCACCTGATAAAGTTACTGAACCACCAATTAACCCCATTAAAGGTTCAATGCCTGAAGCCATTGCAAGAGAGACACCAAGGGCGTTTTGTATCAATAAGTACAAGGTTGCAACCCCTAAAAATAGAACAACTTTAGGGCCACCTTTTAATAAAAGTTTAAAACTTGCACCTAATCCAACCGTTGTAAAGAATATTGTCATCAACGGTGCTTTAAAGCTCATATCAAACTGCACATGAAAATTAAATAAGCTATGTGAAATTGCTGCCAGAATTGAAAATATGATGCCACCAACTACAGGCTCTGGTATATTGTTGTTTCTTAAAAAGGCGACTCTACTGTTACAGAAATAACCTGTAAACAGAATCACCAGTGCGACTAATAATGTTTCTATTATGCCAACTTCGATATCCATTGGAGAATTTTTCCTCTTCTTGTTTATATTATTGGTCAATCGGAATTATGTTACGCTCTATCGTGAAAAATACGCGCAGACCGCAATTTTGCTCGGCATTCTATTACATTTTATTGAGAACATCTTCAAGAGAATCTGATTTACGGATGCATTTGATTGTTAAATCATCATCTTTACCAGTTATAGCAAATACTGCAACTCTAGGTAGGCTGTTGTAGTCAAAATGGTTACTAAAATAATATCCGCCTGTATCATGAACCATGACATAATCATTTTGTTCTAACTTAGGCAATTCTTGGTTTTTACAAATTAAATCACCTGCAAAACAACATGGGCCAGCAACGTCAGTTGTTACTAATGGAGAAATTTCTTCTGTTCGTTCTTCACCTGTTGGTAAAAAGCCAGTGACTCTTAGAGGCCATGAATTAGGTAGAAAAGCAGTACGGGTAAGAATTTGAGCTCCAGCATGTGTTGTTGCGATATGACGGTTACCTGAATTCTTAGTGTATTCAACACGCGTTACTATCACACCATTTTTTGCAGCGATAGCACGACCAAACTCAGTTTTAACTTGGTATTTATCAGTAAATAATAGTGGAACTGATTTTTGCAAAATGTCCGCATATTGTTTAAATGTTGGTGATATTTCCTCTGATGCGAAATTAACAGGTAAACCACCACCAATATCTAATCTAACTATTTGTTGCGAGCCAATTGTTTCATTTATTTCTTCTGCTAGCTCAGTAATAACTGCTACACCTTGTGCCATTAGTTCTAACTCACAACCTTGAGAACCCGTATGAGTATGAATGCTTTTTAACCATGGACGTTGTTTATATATTTCAATTAGTTCGTTCTTATTATTTGCATCATTAAGGGCATAACCAAACTTTGATGTGGCCGTTGCTGTACTTGTTGAGCTAATTTTACCACTGCCAATTTGTGGGTTAACACGAAAACCTATTATTGATTTTGTATTAGGATATTGCAGCATTAATTCATCTATACGAGCAAGTTCTTGTAGATTGTCAATATTTAAAGAGATGCCATTTTTAATACAGGTTGTTAAATCGTCGATTGTTTTTGCAGGTGAATCGAAAATGATATTTTCAACTTCATATCCTGCATTTAAAGCAATTAATAATTCTCCTGGGCTTGCAACCTCCGCGCCCATACCTGATTTTCTAAGAGATTTTAATACTTCTACTAATGCATTCGCTTTAACTGCAAAAGTATGGGTAAAATTACTAGGAAAAGAAGCATATACATCAGCAACAGTTTTATCTAATCGATCGAAATCCATAATCCCGATAGCAGTTAAATTATTATCGATTACATTATCGTTGATGGCTTTTTGAATTATTTTTTGCTTTCTGGTCATTGTTCATCTCTAATTTCTGTGACTTAAAATGTGATCATCTTTTATTTTGACGATCGCTGTCAGCGTTTCACTATATGAAATAAAAGTGAAAACTTGATAAGTGAATGACAATAAAAAAAGCTATAACTAGAAATTTATTATCTGAGAAACTATTAGGTCACTTATTTTATAAATCCAAGATAAATTAGCTGTGAAAAAAAGAACAATGTTAAAGCTTTGCGAGTGTATAGCTTTTGGTTATGGGGTGTTGTACCTTTAGGTGATTTAATAAATTTTAGGCAAAAAAAAGCGCGTTTATAAAAACGCGCGAATATTACTCTAGGGGAAATCATCTAACTCGTAATATAAGAGTCATAGAATTTAAATAAGTTCATAAAAGTTTTAAAAAATTTAAAATTATCTCAAAATCACTTATATATTACTATTAAGAGATTTTTTCACTTAACAGCTCTATAAAACACCTTACTTTTGGAGATAAATGTTTTCTACTTGGATATAAAGCAAATACATCTATCGTTTGTGTTTGATAATCATCAAATAAAATTTCTAATTTATCTGTTTTTAGTTCATCGGCCATATAAAATTCAGGTAACCGACAAATACCATGACCAGCTAAAACCATAGCCAGTTGCATTTCGGCATTATTAGATAATATCTTTTGTGGTACATCCACCTGAACAACTTCACCTTTTAGCGTTTTATACATCCAACGCGTTGGGTTTTTGTGATTGGCATAACACATACATTTATGGTTTATTAAGTCTTCTGGTGTGTTGGGTTTACCATGCTTTTTAACATAATCGGTTGATACAACTGTGTACCCTTTAAATGATTTAAGTTTTTTACATATCAGACTAGAATCTTCAAGTGCTGTGGTTGCTCGAATAACTAAGTCAAAACCATCTTGTATAACATCAACCTGACGGTCACTAAAATCTATATCTAAACTCACTTCAGGGTATTTAGCTAGATACTCAACTAAAATAGGCTTTAAGTAATTAGAACCAAAACCTAGAGGGCAGCTTATTTTCAAAGTGCCTTTAGGCGATATATTACTTTGATCTAAAATACCTTGCGCTTGCTCCGCATCTAATATCATTTGTTGGCATTGATTATTAAACTCTTTGCCTTCAGGAGTTAAACTGATAGAGCGGGTTGTTCGATTTAGTAATCTGTTTCCCAACCTTGCTTCAAGTTTATTGATTTCTTTACTGATATACGAAGTAGAGTGGCCAGTAGCAAGCGCAGCAGCTGAAAATCCACCGGTATTTACAACCTGATTAAAGATCACAATACCATCAAATAACTTAGTATTAACTGCCATTTGGAAATAATCCTTTTACATTTAGGTTATTAATCTTTATTTGGAATGAATGTATAGTTTACCCATCGAAACGTACTTAAGTCACCATATTTTTAAAGTGGCTTAAAAGTTAAATTAAATTAGATACAAAATGAGGGTATATCATGAAAGTATTAGCATTCGCAGCAAGCAACAGTAAAAATTCAATCAACAAGCAACTAGCTACATATACAGCAAACTTAGTTGAAAATGCACAAGTAGAAATTTTAGATATTAACGACTATGAAATGCCTATTTTTAGTGAAGATCGTGAGAAAGAGCTAGGTCAACCAGCACAAGCGCAAGCATTTTATAAAAAGTTAGGTGAAGCAGATGCGATTATAATCTCTTTTGCAGAGCATAATGGTTCATATACAGCAGCATATAAAAACTTATTTGATTGGACTTCTCGTATTGATATGAAAGTTTTTCAAAATAAACCTATGTTAATGTTAGCAACTTCACCAGGCCCAGGCGGTGCAGGCAGTGTATTAGCAGCAGCGTCAGGTTCAGCGCCTTATTTTGCAGCTGATGTAAAAGCCAGCATTTCCATCCCAAGTTTTTATGATAATTTTGATGTAGCAACAGGTAAATTAACTAACCCAGAATTAATCGACAAATTAGTAACGGCTTCATCACTTTTATAAAACTTGGTTATCAAATACCCTCAATGGGTCATTTATAACGAAACAATCTAATATTCAAATGATTGAATATTAGATTGTTTCGTTATTTATGGTCCATTTTCAATTTTTGAATGACTAAGTAACAAACATACCAACAGATTTCACTTCAGAGTTGATAGTTTGTAAATTTAACATGCCCAGATACTCACTTCCGTCTGTTGTACTTGAATACTTCCATAAAACATGTCCATTGATATTTCCTTAATGCTTTAAGTTCGGATCAATTTTTTATTTTTTGAAAAACTAATTAACTAAACTATCAAATATAAGAAACGATAACCGTTCTGAAAGCGATAGTTTTTGTTAATCTTTTATGTCAGATATCACAATAAATTAATATCAAATTTATTGTGTGATAAACAAATATACTTTACTTACCTAGAACTTCTATGT
>NZ_JAHKQC010000034.1:85453-300521 GCF_018860845.1 Pseudoalteromonas sp. C2R02
ACATAGAAGTTCTAGGTAAGGTGTAAAAATGAATTATTCAAAAGATTTTGTAGCAGCATCCACAACACCATTGATCTTAGCAATATTGAAAAATGGACAAAGCTATGGCTATGCCATTATCCAAAAAGTAAATGAATTGTCTGATGGAAAAATGCGATGGGCTGATGGTATGTTGTACCCAATATTACATAGACTTCAGAAAAAAGAATTTATACTTGCTATATGGGGAGTCAGTGACACCGGGCGAAAAAGAAAGTATTACCAACTTACCAGTACAGGTGAGGCCGAACTTATTGAGCAACGAAGTAATTGGAAACAACTCGATAAAATGTTGGATCAGTTAGCAGGAGATGATGATGTTTAATTTAAATCAAGCAATACAACAATGGTGTGAGTTGGTACTGAGTAATGACAGTATCAAAAGTAAAAATATAGATGAGCTTATTGATCATCTTCATTGTGAAGTTGAACAATTTATTAAAAATGGTAAAAGTGAAGAGCAAGCGTTTAAAGCGGCAATAGAAAAAATGGGAGAAATAGATATGCTAGCAGGTGAATACGAAAAAAACCGATCTTTTTTACAAAAGTTATGTGCGTTTGAATATGGTACTGTAGGCCAAAATACCAATCCAAACAAAACTAAATCAACCATACTTTCGCAATCGATATTATGGGCATCAGCGATGATCGCTAGCGCTTTAATAATTACAAATGAAAAAGAAGCTTTTAGCGTTATTTTTCTTGTTTTATTACCACTGAGCTTAGCTAATATTATCGCTTTAAGAAAAAATAATAAAAGAAATAAAAACTAACTTATTTTAACTCAAATAATAAAATGGAATTTAAATAATGATCAGGTTAGCAGGTAAAAATGATTTAAAAGAAATTCAGAAACTATATAAAGAATTAAGACCTTTTGATCCCGTTTTAGAAGATAACTTTGCACAACAAACATGGCGAGACTTAATTGCAGATCCTCAAACACAAATAATAGTGGCTGAAATTGAAGGTGTTTTAGCTTCAACTTGTGCGTTGAATATCAATAATAGTATTGCAAATGGTGGTAGGCCATTTGGCATAATTGAACATGTTATTACCTCAAGTAATTTTCGCCGTATGGGACTGAGTCAACAAGTATTAGAGTTTGCAGTATCTTTAGCATGGCAAAAAAACTGTTATAAAGTAATGCTGTTATCAGGAGAGAAATTAACATCCGCTCATGCTTTATATGAAAAAGTTGGTTTTAAAAGTGGTATAGAAAAAGGCTTTGTTATTAAACCGAGTTAAACCTGATTAGGGTAACAAATACCAAATCTAAACCATGCCTGATCCCCGATGCATAAAATAAAACATAGGATCAATATAATTTTATCTAAGACTTATTGATTACAAACTTTCCTTTGCCATTAAATAAACGATCGGTCTATAATCATTCGATGAGTATACAAAGTACAAAACCACGTCGTGGTAGGCCGCCTAAAACAGTGCGGGAAAATGAAGATACCAGAGCAGAGCTGATCCAAAGTGGGTTAATTAATCTTACTGTAAATGGTTTTGCCTCTACGGGTATAGATGCGATTATCAAGCAAGTAAATGTGCCAAAAGGCTCGTTTTACTATTACTTTGATAGTAAAGAGACATTTGGAATAGCTGTTATAAAAAGCTATTCAGGTTACTTTGCCAAAAAGTTAGATAAGTATTTATTCGATGAATCAATAGCACCTTTACGACGCCTAGCGCTATTTGTTGAAGATGCTAAAAGTGGCATGACAAAACATCGTTTTAAACGCGGTTGTTTAGTGGGAAATTTAGGTCAAGAAGTAGATGTTTTACCATTAAGTTATCGTAAGTTATTGATTGAAATTTTCGTTGTTTGGCAAGGTAAACTGGAACAGTGTTTATTAGAGGCACAATCAGCTAAAGCAATAAAGCCAGAACTGGATTGTCATGAGTTGGCTGAGTTTTTTTGGATTGGTTGGGAAGGTGCAGTAAGTCGCGCTAAATTAATGCAATCAACACAAGCCTTAGATAGTTATCTAAAACACTTTATATCTGGTATCAAAACGAAATAGCACATTTAATTAATTGGCAGAGCATATTCATTTCATTAGGTGCTTTGCCATTTTCACACCATTTAATAATCGATCGGTCTATATTGGAGAGCCACTTATGTTTAACGGTATTTTAATCGAAAAATCTGAAGAAAATTATCAAGCTAAACTCACAAATATTAATGAAGAATTGCTAGGTGAAGGAGATGTAACCGTAAAAGTACTGTATAGCACTCTAAATTATAAAGATGCTTTAGCTATAACAGGCAATGGCCCTGTTGTTCGTAAATTCCCTATGATCCCTGGTATTGATCTAGTTGGGATAGTCGAACATACAGATAGTGATAAATTTAATACAGGTGATACTGTTTTATTAAATGGCTATGGGGTAGGGGAAGTACATTGTGGCGGTTTAGCGCAGAAAGCAAGGTTAAAAAGTGAATGGTTAATTAAAGTACCTGAAAATTTTAATCCTAAGCAAACAATGGCAATCGGCACTGCTGGGTATACTGCTATGTTGTGTGTTATGGCACTTGAAAAGAATGGTGTAACACCAGAGAAAGGAAATATATTAGTAACAGGTGCTAATGGTGGTGTAGGAAGCTTCGCCATTTCTATTTTATCTAAGTTAGGCTACCAAGTGACAGCATCAACTGGGAGAGTAGAGCAGTCACAATACCTAAAACACTTAGGTGCGAGTGAAGTTATTAATAGAAACACACTAAACCAAGCAGGACGACCACTTGCCAAAGAGCTGTGGGCAGGGGCAATTGATTCAATCGGTAGCCATACACTGGCCAATATATGTGCAGGCCTTAAATATGGCGGTACAGTTGCAGCGTGTGGTTTAGCACAAGGTATGGATTTACCAGCGAGTGTCGCACCATTTATTTTAAGAGGCATAACACTTGCTGGGATAGACAGTGTTATGCGTCCAATAGAAGACCGAATTCAAGCCTGGCAACGTTTAGCTGACTTATTAGAGCCAAATATCATCAATGATATCGCAAATGAAATCACATTAGATCAAGTTGTTGAAACTGCTGAGCAACTGCTAGACGGTAACATTCAAGGTCGCGTCATTGTTAATTTGAATAGTTAAAAATACACAGTCAGTCTTAAATTATATTTACCATAAAGACTGACTTTAAATCATTAAACAGGCTGAAGTAATAACTCATCAATGATATTACTATTTTTGAATTCAGTATTCTTATTAGCAACCTGCTTTAATTTCCTTACAAAATCCATAGAAGTTGCAGGATTAAGCGGATATGCATGCTCTGTAAATAATAGATTGATAGCCTTAGTGATAATCTCATCACCTAATACTTCTCTTAGCTGAGAAAAAACAATCGTTGCACGAGAGTATTGATCATGATTTAGTGTCGCATCAACTAATGCAATAGGTGCCTGAATATTATTTCTTTTTGCGTGTTCATATCGCGTTGTTTCATATTCAACAAGTGATTGCATAGCCGCTTTTCCATAATGTTTTTCAATCAATACCAGTTCCACATATTTAGCCATAGATTCTATTAGAAATGCCTTATCTTCATATACGCCATTGCCAACTTGATGGCCAAACCATTGATGGGCAGTTTCATGAACAGCTCTTCTATACCTTTGATCAAAGCTTGCATTTTCACTTGGTTGTGCTCTAAAACCAACACTGTCACTAATTAACATAACCTTCGGAAGAGAATAGCCTGTCGGCCCAAAATCTGGTGCAGCAACAATATTTAACTGACTTCCAGTATAAGGTAAGCCAATTTCATTAAACCAATTTAAAGTGTCGTCCATGGCTTTAAGGTTGATTTGAGCTGCTTGATTTTTTCTAGGTGTATAAACATTAAGTGCCACCTTATTATTATTTTTTGATATTGCTGAGAAAGGCACAGACATCCAAGTTGGAATGGCTCTTATTGGCGCTGATGTTTCAAACTCAAAGAATGATCTATTATCCTGCTGCCATTGTTTTGTAAGTTTGCCTTGTGCAATACCTTGATAACCAAGCTTTGTTGATAACCTTGTTTTTATAGTGGTAAATTCATATTTACCTACACTGTTATGTGGTTGTTTAAATAATTCTGAAGGTTTTAAATTTAAGTTATCAGCTAAATTATAAGTTTCTCTTAAGCTGTCAGCTGTTAATTCATAATTTTTTTGATAACCAATAGTTGGTAGTAATGGTACAGATCTTAAATAACTAAAATCAGCTGAAACAATTTGGTGACTCCTGATAGGCCATAACTTAGGTTGCTCAAAAGTAAACTTTGTTTCAATACGACTAGACTCTCCAACTTTTAAAGGTTTATCAAAAGTAAACACTGCTTGATTCAACTTTTTATCGAAATGTGTTTTATGTGCACCTTTAATATGAACTTCTACTAATGGATAATGTTTAGAACGTCCGATCAATACTTGCGTTATTTCTGTATTAGTCTTATTTTTTATTTGATAATTCAGCTTAAATTTTGCAATCTGTTGTTCAGGAAAAATAGCGACATCAGCGTCTATATGCACAATGCTTGGCTGAGGTTTCGTCTTCCAAACTGCATATTGCGTTTCATACTGGGCTTTAAAAGCTTCTCTCTTATCACTGGTCATCAAAGGTTTTTCATTTAATAATTTATAGTGAAAGTCGCTTATAGAAAATAAACTAATAAAAATTGGAATAAATAATACTTTAGGGAAATTTTCAGTTTTAATTTGCATTAGACCTGTTCCGCGATGAGTTAATGCAAAACTACACAATATCGTTGTTGGTACCACGAGTAACCATACTTTCATATATGGCCAAAATACAGATAAGCTATTTTGGTAACCCCAAAAACTATCAGGTTCTTGAAGTGGTGAATCTGCGATTTGCCAAAGGGTATGGGTTAATCCTAAATTGCTCATAACTGGCGTGAATTTTACCAGTAATATTAAAGAGATGATAAAACCTGCAGTTAAATTAGAGCGGCATAAATGAAAGATAGCAACAAAAAGAGACCCTAATAACATTAAAGGTAAACCACTTAAACTCAGTTGTTTGATGTAATGAACAGGGTAAAACTCGCTCTCAAAAAATAGCTGCGCCAATACACAACCAATCGCAGTAAGAACAAGTAGAATAAACACCATAAAACAGATAACAAAAACATGCCCTAATATTAATTGATTGTTCTTAATAGGTGTCGCTGCTACAAGTTGCGAAAAGTTAAAAGCGCTTTCTCTTGTTGTTATTTGCCAAGACCAAAGCGCTACCAAAAAAGCACCTAATACAGGTAAAACATCAAAAGATACGCGGTTAAGTGCGTCTATACTGTTACTATTTAAGATCGAAAAAGGTTCAGCATAATTAAGCCCAGATGCTGCAGTATTAAAAATTAAAATAACCCAAGATAAGAGTATTAATAAAGTTAGTTTGCTGGCCAATAACTGCTGTAAAGGGGTTTTACATAAAGTAAACATAGGGGTAGTCAGGCTGTAAATAAATTTATTGGGTGCTTTTATCTGTTTATAAGTTTTTAATTTTATTTTTTGGCTTTTACCTTTATTTGACTTACTTTTAGTTGATACAAGTTCAGAGTTATATTTATACAAAGACCAATAAATTATGCTCGCACTCAAAGCGACATAAAATGCTCGGCTAACAAATACACCTTCTAACCAGTGTGATGAACCTGACGATTCAAACTGACTCATGCTGGCTGTAATAGCAAATGGGTCGAGCCAAAATAAAGCATCATATAATTGTGTATTTACAATGCTGCTACCGGCAAGAATAGGAGAGCCTGTCATACTCGCTATCATTAAATAGCTTAACCAAAGTGCACCAAAAAAAGCATAAACTACAACAACACTTTTTTGAACTGTACAGAGAATTAATGCTAAAGATGCTAACAGAATCAAGCTAGGTAAAACCATTAACACCAAATTATAACTCAATGACTTTAAGTAATTAAAATCTAAACTTAAGTTCGTTTCATTTTGTAGGATATAAGAAATTAAAATAGCGCCATAACTCACTATGCTAATAAATAAACACAGGCTTATTAGTAAAATGATACGGCTCAAAGTACGCTTTAAATAAGAAGTATGGGTGCTGACTATCAGTTCGCTCATATTATAAATATTATCTTTTAAGAGTAGCCCAGGAGCCAATGCAGCCACTAATACTGGCAAACAAAGCATTTGCCATGCAATTAAATTAAATTCAAATTGTTTAAGCTTATTTGTGTCACCAGTGTCTAAGCCCATAGCAAGCATATAAGCAAAAACAGCAGGTAATAATATGGATAATAATGCGATAGGCTGACGTAAAATATAACGCCACTCATTAAGATATAAAGGAGTTAAATATTGCATAGTTCACCTGTTTTGTTTAATTCAAAAAAGTATCTGTCTTGTAAACTTGCTTCAACCAGATGTGCATCAGGACTTGGTTTTGACTGGGCATAAATTCGAAATGTCGGTTTTCCGAATCGAAAGGTTTTACTTAAAACATGACTGTTTTTAATATCTTTATTATTAGGTAACTCAGATGTGCTCCATACTTTTTTGTCTAGTGGTTTTATGAGACATTGTACATTGCCATTATCTATCACACTGCCTTTATTAACTAAAGCAACATGATGGCAAAGGTTTTCAATATCCGACACGATATGTGTTGATAACAAAACTAATTTATTATCACTGATTGATACAAGTAAGTTATTTAATCTTTCTCGTTCTGCTGGGTCTAGACCTGCGGTAGGTTCATCCATAATGATAAGTTTAGGGTCGCCTAATAAAGCTTGTGCAATGCCAAAACGTTGCTTCATACCACCTGAAAAAGTCGATACTTTTTTGCCTGAATCATTTGTTAAATTGGTAAGTATTAATAACTCTTCTATTTGCTTGGTATACTCAGGCTTGGTTAAACCTTTTAATATTGCGATATGTTTGAGTAACGCATAACAGGTCATATTTGGGTAAACCCCAAATTCTTGTGGTAAATAGCCAAGTACTTTTCTGATGTCATGAGGATTTTTTAAAATATCAATGCCATCAAAGATGATTTTCCCTGCATCGCTTGCTTGTAATCCTGCAAGTGTTCGCATAAGTGATGATTTACCAGCGCCATTAGGGCCAAGTAAGCCAACCATGCCTGTTGGCAAAGAGAGTGAAATATTATTCAGGGCATGAGTCCCATCAGCATAAATTTTATTTACATTTGTAAGTGTAAGCATATTTTTAACTCGATAACGAAAGATATGCTCACATTAAATAAGTTTAATAAATTGGGCTATTACACAATGATTAACCATCAAAATTAAATGATGAAATGTAATAAACCATTGTTTTTAATTGATAAGTGACTTTCGTCATTAAAAAAGGTACTTTTATCATTCTATGGATGACAAATAGTTTCTATAAATGACAAAATTAACAATCAATCCTGTAAATGGTGAAATAAAGCGTGTTAAAGATTAAAGATTTATTAATAAGAGACTTTTACCGGTACGTACCATTATTGTCAGTTATTTTATTAGAAGCCCATATCCGTTTTTTGATAAATGATACGCAGGAAAGAGCAGAGTATCTGTTAGTTTCATTTCAGCTTGTTTTTGAATGTTTACCACTGCTTGTTGGACATTGTATTGCAGGTAATCAATCAAAAAATAAAGCGATATTGACCTGGCTTACCTGCTTTATATTTTATCCTTTATCATTAATTGTTTTAAACGGACAAAATGCAGCTTTTGAATTGTGGTCCTACTTTAATCTAGAGGTTTGGTTTATCACTATGGCAGCAAGTTTATTATGGTTTATCCAGCACACCATGAAACAAGGCCAAGTAAATAAATTTATAACTTTTTTTTCAGGCTTATTTTCGTTAAATAATGTCGTTTTAATTTTAGTGGTAGGTTGGGCATTATTTGTTGCGGGAATATTTAACTCTCATGTAGCGCCTATGCTAAACCAACCCATTAACCCTGTGATTGAACTCAGTAAATTGATTTCTGATTTTGGGCCATTTTTATTTTACTTATGGCAGTTTTTAGTTATCTCAAGTTTAATTTATATCACATTCCTTTTAAATCGATATGTATTGATCCGTAAGGTACTTGCAGAGCAGGGCATTATAATATTTTGTGCTGCCGTTTTACTCTGTTTGATAGTATTAACGCCGACATATTCTTACCTGATCTTGGCACTGCCAGTAAACCAAGTACCAGAATACATCACAACACTGATCCCATCAGGTAACCAAAATATATTTTCGCCATATAACTACCAATTTATGTTTGTTGTATTTGCAGTCAGTACACCAATAATTTTAGCTTTTGAGCGACAAAAACAAGATGCTAAAATGCACGAAATATCTAAACAACAAATTCAGACAGAATTAAAATTATTACAGCAACAAATAAACCCCCACTTTTTGTTTAATACGTTAAATAACTTATATGCACTGACACTAATCAAGTCAGATGAAGCACCTGATATGGTGATGCAATTATCAAATTTATTAAGATATAGTGTATATGAAGGGCAAAAAGCGCACGTTAATTTGTCACAAGAAGTCTCTTATTTACAAGATTATATTGCACTTCAAACAATCAGAAATAAAGATAAATGCAATATAAGTGTTAATTGGCCTGAAAATGCTAATCAGCATCAAATAGCGCCGCTGTTATTAGTTATACTGTTGGAAAACGCATTTAAACACGGTGTAGATAAAAGCGTAGATCAATGTGAATTGATATTTAATATGACACTTAAAAACAATACGCTCATAGCTGAATGCATAAATGATTTTGAACAAGCTCAAACATCTAAACCAAAAGGTATTGGCCTTGAAAATTTAAAGAGACGGTTGTCACTTATATACCACAATAAGCATAACTTAGAGACGCATCAAACATCTGGTAAATGGCACGTAATACTAACGTTGGAACTTGATTAATGATTAAAGCTTTAATAATAGATGATGAACCTTTGGCTCATCAGGTAATTTTGCATCATTTAAAACAACATCAAGATACTAAAGTGGTAGGTCAATGTTATAACGCCACTGAAGCCCTTGTAAAATTAGCTAAAGAGAAAATTGATTTACTTTTTTTAGATATCAATATGCCACAACTAAGCGGTATCGAGTTTTTAAAAGTACTGGCTAATAAGCCTCAAGTTATCATTATTAGTGCTTATCAAGAGTATGCTTTTGAAGGTTTTGAACTTGATGTGACCGACTATCTATTAAAGCCGGTTTCAGCCAAAAGGCTAGATCAGGCGCTCAATAAAGTACGTAACAGCGTTAAACACATTTCACAAGCTGACATCACAACTAATCAACCGCAGAGTATCGTTTTTAAAGTAGGTAAAGAAAAACGTAAATATCAATTGGAGAATATCTCTATGTTAGAAGCCTATGGTAATTACGTTAAGGTATATCAGGGAGAAAGATGTGACTTGGTCAATAGCACATTAAAACAACTCATCGAACAACTACCTCAAACGCTTTTTATTCAAGTTCAAAAATCATATATCGTTAATAAAATGCACGTAAGCGCTGTAGATAAAGACTATGTCAGTTTATCTGAGTGTCAAAAGGTAAAAATAGGTAAGTCTTTTAAAGTAGCAGCACAAAATTTGATCTAGAATTAAAACAAGTTTATTTGCTCTATCTTAATACTCGGAGAGATTATGAAAACCATGACTTGCAAACAACTGGGTGGCGCATGTGATAAACAATTCCAAGCCAACACATTTGAAGAACTGGCTGAGATAAGTAAACAACATGGTATTGAAATGTTTCAAAAACAAGATAAAGACCATTTAGATGCCATGATTAAAATGCAAACTCTGATGCAAAAGCCACAAGATATGCAAACCTGGTTTGAAAGTAAAAAAATGGAATTTGAATCGTTAAAGGATGACTGAAAAAATTATGATATATATAGGCTGGTTTTCAATCGTATTAGCTTTTTTAGCCTTAGCGCCTAGCTTAGTACCAGGTGCTTTGTCTTTATTGGCTTTTTACCTTTCTTTAGTTTCATTAATCATCTCCATCACAACTATTAAATCTTTTGGTATTATTTACTTCAAGGCAACTTCAATAATCGTCGGTTTTGGCATGTTAATCATCAATGATTATCTGAGAATCTATGGCTCATTACCTCAATCTACATGGGTCGAAAAAATGAGTCTGTATGGTATATATCTGATTATTTGTTCAATAGGACTATTGAGTGTAAAAAGACATGGCGAAGTAAGTAATTTAAAAGCGTGAACTAATGGAAGTAATTTATAAAAAGGTCCCCCCAAGCGATAGCCATTTTTATCGTGCTTTAAGATTAGAAAGTTTAAAACATAACCCTGAAGCTTTTGAAACCAGTTATCAAGAATCAGTAAATACTCCTGAGCTACATTTTGAAAAATTAATAAAAGAAAACAATCCAAATAAATTTGTTATGGGTGCTTATGTCAAAAATAAACTAGTGGGCCTGTGTGCATTTGTTGATTATAACAAACACGATGTAATTGACTCAGGTACTTTAATTCAGATGTATGTCACTGCAAAATTTAGAGGATTAAATATAAGTAAATCTTTGCTGTTAGCTGTCAAGTCTGAAGTTATGAAAATTAAACATATACATGCCATTTTACTCGAAGTTAAAAAGTCTAATTCAATAGCAGTTAATACTTATATTAAAAATGGCTTTATTAATTATGGAAAAGATGCCGATGTTCAAGACTTTTTAATGATCACTCAATTGAAATAACCCTCATACTTTAAGTGCATTGTGAATCTAAAGTACTCTAACAATGCAAATAATATATTTATTATAATATAATTAATGAATTATTTAATTACATTATAGATAAAAAAAGAAAAACTAGACCTTTTGGTAATTACTTCAAAAAGATGCTTTATATATACTAAACTATCGTTATAAACTTGACTTAAAACATAGGGATGAAATGTTTAAGTTTAAACAAATAAATTTAATTAACTGTGTATTTTACCAACTTATATTTATACAAACATTATTATTTAGCTTTTATAGTAATGCAGAAAATAACAGAAAACTGAATAAAATTGTGATCCCACTTAATGATTGGGCGAGCCAAAGAGTCTTATCTAAATCTATAGGCAAACTTTACGAAAAGCTAGGTTTTGACGTGTCTTATCAAGATATTAAAGTTAAAAATCAATGGGGAGCTTTGAAAAGAGGTTTAATTCATATGCAAATAGAAGTGTGGGAACCTTCTATGGGTGAAGTATTTAATGAATATGTCGAAAAACAATATATTGTGGACATGGGAAGTCATAACGCAAAAGTAAGAGAAGAGTGGTGGTATCCTCAATATGTTGAAAACCTGTGTCCTGGATTACCCTTTTGGCAAGCACTTAACAAATGTGCTCATATATTCAGTCAAGTAGGCTCACAAAATAAAGGGGTGTATTACTCAGGCCCTTGGTTTTATAACGATGCCGATATCATAAGAGCGTTAAACTTAAACTTCGTAATCAAAGAATTACCAGATGATAAAGCACTTATTGCACACCTAAAAAATTCAGCAAAAATGATGAACCCCATTTTGTTATTAAACTGGTCTCCAAACTGGACAGATACACGTTTGAAAGGGAAGTTTATTGAGTTTCCTGAATTTTCACCTGAATGTGAAACTGTGCCTGAATGGGGCTTAAACACAAAGCATGTGAAAGATTGTGGCAATAAAAAAAATGCGTGGTTAAAAAAGCTGCCTGGCCTGGTTTAGCAACATATAATCAATGCGCTTTTGATTTACTTAAAAATATAAATCTAAACTCTAAAATGATCTCTGAAGCTTCAGCTTTACTTGTAGTAGATAGACTAACTGAATCGCAAGCTGTTACGGCTTGGTTAAATATGTTTAAGCAAGACGTAGATATTTGGATGCAAGCAGTATGTTCTGATTCAAGGAAATAAAAACAATAATCTTTTAAAAGTATAAATTTAAAGAAAAAATAATTAAATAGATCTATACTGATCATTATAGTGTGTATATAAAATGCGTTTTTCTTCCCTAGGATATAATCATTAATAACACAAAGCTGTAGAGGTCAAATATGATTCATGGATCTTGTTTGTGTAAAGAAGTCACTTTTACAATAAATGGTAACTTACATTCTGGTGATATTGCCACTGTGATAATTGTCGAAAGTTCTCAGGAACATCGCCTGCGGCTTGGGCTATGGCACAATCCGCTGATGTGGTGATCTGTAGTGCAAATAATTGTGTATCAAAATTCAACTCGGGTAGGGGACAAAGATGTTTTTGTAGTCATTGTGGTTCACCGCTTTGGTTTGAATCATTAGAGTATCCAGATACGATTGCAATACCACTAGGTGTACTAGATCACGGTTATATTCCACCATTAAGAATGCATATATGGACACAATCACGGCCAACTTGGTGTGCTATTCATGATGAATTACCACAGCATAAAACATATCCATAACTTTCAAATAAATTAAAATCCGTAGCTTGATCCAATGACGATAGCATTATTTGTATCATCAGCTTGATTTCTAAATTCTAAATAAGGTTGAAAACCAGATCTTGTCCAAGTAACTCTCAGTTCGTGGTCCATTGTATCGCTGTAGGTAAAAAATACATTGTTATAACTAAATGAAAACTTTGATTCTTTGCCAGTATAACTCACTCTTTTATCTAAACGATAGCCCGTTTTATTATCAGCTTCAGTAGCATCTATCCTTGCTCGCGTTCTATTACTGATAGAAATACCAGAATCAAAGTTATAACCTATTTTTGCTAAAGGGCGATACTGTAATGCATTGCCATCATGCAATAAACGATGATAACCAACAGCGACCCAAAAATTGTCGTTAATATTCATATGCTGTTCCATACCTAGAGTGATATATGGTGAGCTTGCTAATGAGTTGCCTTCTTCCGTTGTTTTGATTTCACCCGTTTGAATTGCATCAAACTCAGTTAGAACTGTTAAACCACCTAAAGCATTATCAAATGTATGACCTGCTTCTAATGTTGATGTAGCACTTGAGCCATGCAGCGAGCCATCATGGAGTTGTATATTGCCTGTAACATAAGTGAAATTGGCAAGTACACTTGTAGAGCCATAATAAAATTGGAGAAATGAATAAGGTTAACAATGCTTTCATAAAACTAACTCTAATAGCTCAATATAAAACTTCAGTGTTTTCTAAAATATTGAGCGAAATTAAATAAAAGCAACTGTCCTTTCATTGCTTTAACTTTATAAGAAAGTGCAGGATAAATGATTTATATGAATGAAAACTGAATGAAGCGTTGTTATATCGCCATAGTGGAAACTATTAACATTAAAGCGTGTTACCAATTGTTATTTGGCTGTATTTACCAACCAAAATTAGCGGTAGCTATTTTTGATTGGTAAATACAAAATATAAAAGATTTATTTGTTAAGCCTTGAATAATTTTAAGTTGATTGTTAAAAAATTTAATTTAGATGAATTTTTGTCTTTGCAACATGTTCTCAAGTTGAGCCATGCCTGCTGGTACATCAACTTTGATACCTAAATCTTTAAAGGTTGAACCAAAAGCATGTATCGTTCGAAATAGGTTATGTTCACGACATTGTTCACCCATTTGTCCAATACGTACGATAGGAGGACCAAAAGATCCCGCTATTTCTACACGGTAGTTTTTAGATATATGTTCACATACTGTTTTAGATTCTAATTGCTCAGGTAAACGGATACCAATAACAGAGTTAAGCCTATTTTTACCGTCAATATATAAATCTAAACCTAAGCTTTCAATAGCACTTTGTAGTGCTGTTGAGCAAGTTAAATGTCTTTGAAATCTTTTTTCTAATGTTTCATTACATATCAAACGCATGGCTTCATGCAATGCAAGTAAACCAGAAACTGGCGCAGTATAATGATATGAGTCTTGATGCCAAAAGTTAGAAGCTAGCATGGCATCTAAAGTCCATTGGGGAATTTGAATGACGCGGTTGCTGATACGCTGCCAAGCGCGATCAGAAAATGCAACTAAGGATACGCCAGGAATAGAACTTAAACCTTTTTGACCGCCAGTGATCACCGCATCAATATGCCAGTCATCCATTTTCAAAGGCATAGTACTTAATGTACACACCGCATCGACTATTAAATAACAGTTATATTCTTTTGCTAATTTGCCAATTTCAGCTAATTCATGATTGTAAGTGGTATTAGAAGTTTCACCCTGTACTATGGTTATCACTTCTGGAGAATGCTCTTCAATTAACTTTCTAATTTCAATTGGATCAGCACTTTGACCTTCAATAATAGATGCTTGCTCAACTTCAGCACCAGCTCTTTGCGCCATTTGTGCCAATCTATTTGAGAAAAAACCATTGCAGATACTTAGCACTTTGGTATTTTTCCAAACTAAGTTTGCAACAGCCATTTCCATGGCTGCAGAGCCAGGGCCAGCAACACCCACAATCCATGGGGAATTAGTTTGAAAAATATAACCCGCCATAGATTTTACTTGATGAATTATCTTCCCCATGGTTTCACCTAAATGATTGATCACAATACCATTGGCGTTGGCAACAGCTTGTGGAATAGGAACTGGTCCCGCTCCCATCATTAATAATGGTTCTTCTGGTAAAATGCGATCTAACGTATCTATTTGGGGAACTACTATTTTCATGTTTCTTAGCTTAAGTATTTATTAAAGGTGATTGTTAAAAATCCTAACATAATGTAGTGCAACAGGTAATTCATTATTTAGAATAAATATAAAATTTTTTAAGTTAAATATAATATCTAAATTATTATGATGTGAAACATTTACTGTATTGATAAATAAAGATTTACTTATAGGTTTAAACAATATTGTTTATATTATTCTCACTTGAGCAATCCAAATAAGATGCATATTTATTTACCAAAACATAAATTTAAAAATATATTCCAATTTGTTAACTAATATTTAGAAAATCTTGCCAACTTACCCAGTCATTTTTATATTTTCGTTTAGGTGTGCTAGGCAGTTTACTATCTAATAATTTATATCTCGTACAATAATCACTTGCACAACTAAACTTAAATTTTTTAGTTGCACATTTTGCAGATAAATAGTTGGCATATAAATTTTTCGCCGGATCTTCAGTACCTAAAAAATCATACCAACTTGTCCATTGCTCTTTATATGCCAACTCAGGAGACGATGGCAGCCTTAAGTCAACCGCTTTACGAATAACAGAATATTCAATTGAGCTTTTAATTTTTAGTCTATTAGTTGCTAGCTTAGCTTTAGAATAAGTTTGATAAGCTGAGCAACCATTTAAATTTAAGTAATCTTCCCAACTAATCCAATCTTCTTTAAATTTCTCATTAGGTGCGACAGACAGTGCTTTATCTTTTACTTTACACGTGAGCTTGTAATCTTTTATTGAATTAAACTTTAAAAAATGTGCTACGGATTTAGCTTTATCAAAGTCTTGATAAAGTCTACTTGTATTTGGTTGCGTTCCTAAAAAGTCGTACCAACTTATCCATTGGCTCTTATAAATTTTTGCGGGTTTGAGGGTAATGCGCTATCACATGAAGGGCGTCTACAGTGATAATCAATAGAACTTGTGAAATTGTGATTTAAGGCAAATTGTTTTGCCAATTCAAGAGTAGGATAAAATTGATTTTCCATGACAACCTCGCAAGCTAAATTAGAAACATAGCTAAACTAAATCATCATGGTGTTTAATAAAAATAAAATCTATTACAAACAGTATAACCAAAAGCTATGGCTTTGTAGCTAGGCATTAGCCACCTTATGTATTTCATCTAATAAATGCTTAGATGTTTGTGATAATTGTTGATCGGTTAAGTGTAACGCTTGTAAATTAAAATGTAGCGGTGGAGATAAAGGCGAAATTGATGTTTGTGCACATAAATTACCTTTAGCGGTATATTCATCAATTATACATACCCCCATTCCTTGTGCTACCAGCCTAGCGGCAATAAAGTATGTTTGAACTTGAATATTACATTTCATTTCAATATCTTGATCTGAAATGCGGTTAAATACGATATCTCCAAGTGGGCCGCTATCCCAAATACCAATAATTTCTTGATTAATGAGCTCCTCTACATTCATAGATTGCGGCTGTTCAGGAAAAAACTGATTTGGATAAACAACCATTAACTGAGACTCCAAAACCAACCGCTGTGTTATGCCAGGCAGTGGGGGAGGAGAAAACATTAAAGCAAAATCTATTTTTCTTTCAAGTAATGCTTGTTGAACTTGTTCATTGTGCATAGTTTGAATATTAATATTCACATCGGGATGTGTTTTTTTAAATTCAGCCACCGCTTTTGGCACTAAATCAAATCCCAGAGCTGGAGCCAACCCTATATTGATGTTACCAGTTTTACTTTTTTTAATATTTTCAGCTGTATTTCGTACTGAACGGATTTGTTTATATACCTTGTCTACTTCATTAAACAACATGTTCGCTTCAGCTGTTGGAATTAACCTACCTTTAACACGTTGAAATAAATCAAAGCCCAGTTGCATTTCAGCATGAGCCAACACCTTACTCACTGATGGCTGTGAGACATGAAGGAATTGGGCTGCGTTTGTTATCGAACCAGTCATATAAATCGCATGAAAAATTTCAATATGTCTCAATCTCATATGATTACCTTTAGTGTGTTATTTTGAGCATTCATATCAACCTGATAAGAATTGAGCGCATCATATGTTATCGAGCCAGTCATATAAATTGCATGAAAAATCTCAATATGTCTCAATCTCATATGATTACCTTTAGTCTGTTTTTATGATCATTCATATCAACCTGATAAAAATTGGGCGCATCATATGTTATCGACCCAGTCATATAAATCGCACGAAAAATCTCAATATGTCTCAATCTCATATGATTACCTTTAGTGTGTTGTTTTGAGCATTCATATCAACCGGATAAAAATTGAGCGCGTCATATGTTTTCGAGCCTGTCATATATATCGCATGAAAAACTTCACTATGTCTAAGTCGCATTTAATTCCTCTTAGTATTTGTTAATTTGGTTTTATTTATCTATAAAACAATTTATTTGTTGCCATACTTACAATAGTGAAATCACTTTAGATTACATTTTAATTATCAATTTCAGAAGTTGTAAATAACATTAGAAACAAATTCTAATCAATTACCGCTTATAACTAATGAGCTTATGTATCCTGACATTGGTCTCATATAGTTTAACTGTTTTGATTGTGTAAATTACAATAAATTACTGTCGTTAAATAGAACTTAACAATTAATTAATCAATTGTATTTTCTTTAAAATGTTAAAAGGTATAACCAAAGGTTATAGTCTTGTTATTAAGTGTCAATTGTTTAATTCACCATTTTTATTCATGGTTATAGACACAAGCTATTTATTTTATTGGGCAGTTGGAAATAGTTTGAGTATAGCCGCTTAGTTTAATTGAACTAAAGCAGCGGGAATAAGTATGGAAATTGATGATCAGGTAAAAACTAAAATAAATCTGATTAATTATAACGGGGCATGACAACGGGAAATCTCATGATCAAAAATACAACAAGTCACCACAAGCTTACGCGTCTTAGTTTATGTGTTATTGCGGCTCTATCACCTCAGCTCGTGCAAGCTGCACAAACAAAATCAGACGATGAACAAATCGAACGAATTAGCATCGTAGGTTCTAATATAAAACGCTCTACTGATATCGGCACATTACCAGTTACAACATTGTCAGAAAAAGATATCGAAAACACAGGGGCTGTGACAGGTGATGAACTTTTACGTTCAATTCCTCAAATCGGTGAAGTTAATTTTGGCGGTGCAACAGGTAACGGCGGCGTAAACGATGCGCGTGGTGACGTATCTTCAATTAACTTACGAGGCGTAGGTACTGGTAATACACTCACTTTACTTAACGGTCGCCGTTTAGTTAATCACCCGGGTACACAATCAGAAAACTTTGTTCCAGTAACGACTGTTAACTCAAATACTTTACCTGTATCAGGTTTACGCTCTCTTGAAGTTTTACGTGATGGTGCTGCTGCTATTTATGGTTCTGACGCCGTTGCAGGTGTTATCAACTATAAACTAAAAGATGACTTTGAAGGCAATCGCATCAGTGTTACTTATGGAGGCTCAGAAGGTACACCACTTGATGAAAAAACATTTAACTTTTTAACTGGTTTTGATGTAAACGGTGGCAAAACACATATCACTGCATCTGCGACTTATTACGAACGTAATGGCATGATGGCAAGAGAACGAGATTATTCTGCAAGTCATGACTTACGTGAATACCCAACATTGCCAGAAGATTTTATTGGCGATACGCAATTAGATAACCGTACAACAGCAACACCTTGGGGTGACTTTCAATCTGATGAACTAGGGCGTTTTCACTTACAACCAGATTCTCAATCAGGCTGTGTATTAGATTTATCAGGTGGCGTATGTGCTGATAGCGGCAGTTTCCCTCGAGATAATCGTTATGATCGTGGCCCAGATCGTTCATTAGTATCTGATGTTGATCGTTTAAATTTTTATACTTACATTACGCATGACTTAGGTAATGATTTAGAACTATTTGGTGAAGCAATTTACTACAGTGCGACAGCCGAAAGACTACGCGAACAAACACCTAACTTAACAGCGCAAAGATTTATGATCTCTGCCGATGCTGCATTTAACCCATTTGATGAAGAAGTTAAAGTACGAAGCTATCGTGCAATTGATACTGGCCCAAGAAATGTAGAAGTGGATGACACAAGCTACCGTGCGCTAGCTGGTCTTCGTGGTGTAACAGGAAATTGGGATTGGGAAACTGCAGCCTTTTACTCAGCAGCCGAAACTAATGATATGGCTAACCGTATCCATGCAAGTAAATTCCAACAAGCAATTAACAGCACTGATCCAGCAAATGCTTACAATATTTTCACCGGTGGTGATGTAAATAATCCAAATACTGGCGATACCAGCTTAAATCCACAAAGTGTGATTGACCAATTTATGGTTGATGTAACACGTGATTCTAAAACTAGCCTAGCTTCAGTAGATTTTAAAATGAGTAATGGCGAACTTTGGGATTTACCAGCCGGTTCTGTTGGCCTAGCAATGGGCCTAGAATTTAGACATGAAACTTTTGAAGATGACCGTGATGAATTATTAGATGGCAGCAACCCATTTATTGACCAAATCACAGGTGTTGAATTATCTGGTAGTAATGTACTTGGTAGTAGCCCGACACCTGATTCAAAGGGTGATCGTGATGTTGCATCTGCATTTGTTGAAGTACTAGTACCCGTTATTGATAATGGCGATCACTATGTTGAGTTACAAGTTGCAGCAAGATACGAAAATTTCTCAGATGTGGGTTCAGCATTAAAACCTAAAGTTGCATTGTTTTGGGAGCCAGCTGACTGGATGAGCGTTCGCGCTTCATATGCAGGTGGTTTTAGAGCCCCAGGTTTACCACAAGTAACTGCTGAAGCAGTACCACGTAGTAATAGCTTGTACGACCCAGTTTTAGATAAAAAATATGCAATTGTTGACGTAAGAAGTGGTAATACAGATTTAACACCAGAAGATGATACGAATATCTCTCTTGGTTTTGTATTCCAACCGTCAGATCAAATGACTATCACCCTTGATGCATGGCGCATTGAGCAAGAAAACCTAGTCGGTATATTACCAGGTGCTTCTCATTTACTTTATGATTCATTACTACGTTCAGAAGGTTCATCTAACGAAAATGTAATTCGTGATCCAGATACCAATGAAGTTGTGCAAATTAACAATACTTACCAAAATCTTGATAAAAGAGAAATTGAAGGTATTGATTTAAGCTTAACATACGATTGGGAATCAAGCTTTGGTGATTGGGAATTCACACTTAATGCTGCTAAATTAACTAAATTTGAGCAAATACCTGATGATATTTCAGCTCAGTTACTCGCTGCACAAGAAGCTGGCAATCCAGCAGTACCAGCTGATCAAGTTGTTAAAAATGTGGGTGACTTAATGAAACAAAACGGTCGACCAGAACTACGTGCTCGTGCATCACTGAACTGGCGTATGGAACAATGGGGTTCAGGTTTAAGTACTAGCTATGTAAGTGAAGTAGAAGACTCAAGTACAACAGCAACAATTGACGATGAAGTAGTTAAGTTACCAGTAGATAGCTACCAAACAGTTAACTTTTATGCTGATTACCGTTTTAAAGGTAAATCTGTTCTTAATGATAGCAAGCTACGTGTAGGAGTTCGTAACTTATTTGATGAGCAACCTCCACTTGCTGATGAACTGGGTTATGGTTACTTTGGCGGACTTCATTCAAATAGAGGTCGTTATTTCCATATGAGTTTCAGTAAGTCTTTCTAGTCATAATCTCATAAACTGGGCCTAAATTTAGGCCCGTATTTTTTTAAACTTAATACCAATTGTATTAATTAACTTCAATAAATATAAATACAAAAGAGCTGAATTTTATGGAACGTATTCTTTTTCTAGGGCTGTGTGCATTTTCAAGCTTTGCATCACTAGCATGTGACTTTTCAACAGTTAAGTTTGAACATGATTTTGCAGCAGCAAGATTAGATGAATGTAAGCAGCTTAATGATTCAACATATCAATTAACTTTAATTCCTGAAAATACGCCTATTAATGATAGCCCTTGGTATGCTTTTAAAGTTGTTGCAGACAAACCGGCTGATATTAAAGTGGTCATGAAAGTTGAAGATGGCACTCATAGATACCCTCCGAAAATCAGTCAAGATGGGCATAATTGGCAATTACAAAAATATAGATTAAGAAAAAATAAAATGTCATTTCACTTAAAAGTCAATGAAAAGCCAACTTGGATTTCAGCGCAAGAAATTTTAACCAATGAGCAATACTATCATTGGGGTAAGCACTTAGCACAACAGCAACATATCAGCCAAGAAGTGCTAGGCGAGTCTACACAAAAACGTCCGATTTATAAAATTGAAACCAAAGGTGAAAGTAAAGATTGGTTAGTGATATTAGGTCGTCAGCACCCACCAGAAATCACAGGCGCTTTAGCGATATTTCCATTTACTGAAACATTACTTTCAGACTCAAAATTAGCACAAAAATTTAGAAAACAGTTTAACGTATTAGTGATCCCAAATCTTAACCCGGATGGTGTTCAATTAGGTAATTGGCGTCACAATGCTAACGGCATTGATTTAAATCGTAGTTGGAAAAACTTTGATCAAATAGAATCAAAAATTGTTGATGACTACTTAACATCGCTTGTTAATAATAAACAAAAAATGCGTATGGCCGTTGACTTTCACTCAACTAAAAAAGATATCTTTTACACTATGCCATCAGATTACGGTATGCAACAACCATACTTAGTTGAAACTTGGCTCAATAGCTTAGATAAAGCATACCCAGACTTTAAAGTGATACAACAACCAGGAAATAACCCAGGTAAAGGTGTATTTAAGCAATATTTTACTGATAAATATAAAGCACACGCGATCACCTATGAAATGGGTGACAATACAGATAGAAGATTTATCCATACTTTAGCTGTAAGTGCTGCAAATACTTTAATGACCACTCTGTTAGAAAGCGATCCGGTAACAGGAAAATAATATGAGATTACCTAAGGCAATTAAAAGCACTCAAATATCGGCTGCTGTCGTTTTAAGTTTAAGTCTTATTGCATGCACTGATAGTGCGCTGTCAGCTAAATCTCCTGATATGGTTCCAGAACTTAAAGTAGATGTTCTGATAAAATCTGGCACTGTTTACACAGGAAGCAATCTAAAAGCGCAAAAATTAGATATTGCAGTTTGTAAACAAGTGATATGTGGCATTTATGCATCTAATAGCAAAGAGATTAACGCAAATAAAGTCATAGATGCTAAGGGTAAAATTGTTAGCCCAGGTTTTATTGATGCCCATACTCATTCACTTGAAGAGTTAATGAGTAAAGATAAAAATAGTAATCTCAATTATTTAACCCAAGGTGTTACCACAGTTGTAAATGGCAATGATGGTGGCGGGCCCGTTGATTTTTTAAAAGCTAAACAAACCCTTGAACAAAATGGCATAGGTACAAATACCGCGCTATTAGTTGGTCACGGTAAGTTAAGAACCCAAGTCATTGGCAGAGCAGAGCGCTTTGCTAAACCGGATGAAATTGCGCAAATGAAAGCATTACTCAATACTGCAATGCAGCAAGGTGCAATCGGTTTATCTAGTGGCTTATATTATGTGCCCGGTGCGTTTGCTAACACAGAAGAAGTTGTGGAACTTGCAAAAACGGCTGCTAAGTATAAAGGAATTTACGATACCCATTTAAGAGATGAAAGTACCTTTAATATAGGCTTTAAAGCAGCAGTATCTGAAGCGATTGATATAGCAAAGTTAGCTGATATCCACTTACATATTGCACATATCAAAGCTTTGGGTGTTGATGTTTGGGGGCAAAGTGTTGATGTAATAAAACAAATTGAAACAGCGCAACAACAAGGTATTAGTATTTCAGCAGATCAATATCCATGGCAAGCATCGGGTACTATGTTAACAAGTGCAGTCGTGCCTAAATGGGTGATGGCTGATTCTAAAGAAAAGTTTCATCAAAGGCTAAAAGATGATGCGCTTTTACCTAAAATAAAATCAGAAATAACTGAAAATATTCGTCGCCGTGGTGGTGCTGAAGCTTTATTAGTGACTGTGACTGAAGATCAAAACTTAGTAGGTAAAACACTGAAGAAATTAGCAACTGAAAAAGGCTTATCAGAAACAGATACGGTAATTGAACTAGTACAAGGACCTAAAATTCGTGTTGCGTCATTTAATATGTCGTCAAATGATATTGAAAACTTTATGGTTAAACCTTGGGTTGTCTCTTCATCAGACGGTACAAACGGGCACCCTCGAAAATATGCGAGTTTCCCTAAAAAATATCGCCAGTATGTTAAAGAGCAAAAGTTATTAACCTTAGGTCAGTTTATTAAACAAAGCAGCACACAAACTGCCAAAATTCTGAACTTAAAAAAACGTGGTGAAATCAAGCTGGGCAATTATGCCGATATTATCGTATTTGATGAGAATAACTTCTCAGATAACGCGAACTTTCAAAAGTGGAACGTATTATCAAGTGGTATCGAAACAGTATTAGTTAATGGCGCTGTTACCATTGAAGATAGTAAATATAAAAATGTTCTTAATGGTAGAGTAGTGCATTAAAATTGTTGTTTACGACTTAAAAATTAAAAAGGAGCCTTTGGCTCCTTTTTAATTTTTTGGTGCTCAACAATTTGTGTGATCTCTTTAGTTAATGGTATATCTTTTTCTGATATATTCTTACTTTCATGACCAATTCTATCAACTTGTACACGGGAATATAATGAAAACAGATGTTTATTTATTACCAGGTACCATGTGTAATGAGTTACTTTGGCAAGATTTAAAGCACTTAGTTAGTGAGGAAATTAGTTTAAAACATATTGAGTTGCCATCAGCTAATAATATAGACGAGATTACTGATGAATTATTAAATGTACTACCCAAAAATAAAGTATATTTGGTCGGTTTTTCACTAGGCGGATATATTGCCAGTAACTTTGCGGCAAAATACCCTCATAGAATTAAAAATCTATTCATAATCTCAAATACTGGGTGTGCTCTTAATACAAACGAAATAAATCAACGTGAAGAACTAGTAAGTTACTTAAAGCAACATGGCTACTCTGGTATGAGCCGCCAAAGAGCAATGAGTTTGTTAGATGAAAACAAGCAAGATGAGGATTTAATAAATAAGATTATAACAATGGATAAACAATTAGGTGCAACTGTATTTTTATCACAGATTGAGGCAACAACAAAACGGACTGATTTATCCCAAAAATTAATTGATTCAAAGATAAAAATGACGTTTTACTACAGTGAATTTGATAGTTTCATAAACAAAACATGGATGGCTGAACTCGCTAACAAGAATGAAAATGTCAAAGTGATTGTACAAAGGGGAGCAGGTCATATGTTGCCTTTAGAGCAATCTTTATCATTAAAAATTCATTTAGAAACTTGGTTATTTGATTAAATTTAATCATTTACTAGGAGATTTAATCTATAAATTTCATTTAATCAAAAACATAAGTATTAAATCAATAGTCATTGATCAATGAAAACATATGAAAGAGAACAAGGTGGTTACATTCAATTACAAGTGTGCAATAATAGTTAATACAAAAGGATTAAAAATAGAAGGGACTATTTAAACCTAGCCAAAGATCAATAATAGCAGGTGAGCAGTGACTTCATTCAAACTTAATACATATCTAATGTGTATTCTTTTATTTATACCTGGCCATATTCAGGCCAACACTTTAAAAGCTGCAGTGTTAAAAAATGAAAACTTTCAAAAGAGATATAATGAAGTATTAGGTAGTTTAAGCCCTTTAGAAATAGAAAATTTTAAACCAACCTCCGATGGTTCACATCTTGAAATTATCGAAATGATCATTTTACAACAAGCCTTACATTTAGGCGGACTAAAAGAACCCATTATATTTGAACCTCATGACATGGCAAATTTAGGTGAAATAGCCCCCATTGTTGATGGCACAATATTAATGTTTGGCCGCAGTATGTGGTTGCAAACCAGCGTAGATTATCAGGGCTCATTATATATCTCAGAGCCAGTTATAAAATATGGAGAATTTGAAGCAGGCCTTTATTACAATATCGCCAATAAGGATTTAAAAGATATAAAAATAGACGCTTTATCCGAATTTAAAATTGTTGCCAATCCACGTTGGTTAGCGGATTGGCGCGCGCTTTTAAATAGCCCTATGACTATGGTTAACTTTATTGGACCATGGGAAAACATGATCGCGATGTTGGATGCAAATATCGTTGATTTAATGTTGGTAAACTTCAGTGTCAGTAATGATTTAAACATGATTTTTAAAGATAAACTGTACCAACCAATTAATAATTTAAAAATTGTATTACCTGATTCTAGGCATTTTGTTGTGAGTAAAAGGCATCCCAGAGGAAAGGAAGTATTTGAGGCATTACAAAAAGGTTTAACAATAATGCGAAAATTAGGAAAAATTAGAAAGTTATATGAGCAAGCAGGTGTAATGAATTCTAAAGTTAAGAATTGGGATATTATTAATAAGCAGATGTTGGTTCTATGAAAAATTTAGTAGTAGTGCTATTTTTTATAACTTCACCTACGCTCTGTTTTGCACAGCAGGGTTTTCATGAACTACAAGAAAGGTATCGAAATCTTTCTTTAAAAAATAAACTCTTATCATCTTCTATTTTATTACCCGATCTTGAAACCTTTATCACACATACCGCGAATGATAGTGATAAAGTGGCTGCTTTACAGATAATGGCAGGGATCTATTTAGAATATGACTCATATTTTGATGCAATTAAAGCCTTAGACAATGCGCAGCGACTAGCTGAAAAATTAGATAGTACAACAAAAGCTAGCGTACTGTTATCGCAGGCAAAACTAAGTCTCGCACTTGAAAAGTTCAATGAAGCATTAAATCAAGTGAATATGTGTATTGAAATAACGAAAAACAGTGATCAGACACTATATTTAAAATCATTGATATTAAAAGGACGTTTATTTTATTACAAAGGCAGTTTTCGCCAATCAATTAAGCAGTTTTCTCAAGTTAAAGCACTTGTTTCAAATGATACCAGCTATTTTAACTTAGCTTCAATTTATAGCGCACAAATTGCATTGGAGCTAGGTGATAAACAACAAGCAGAGCGAATTTTAGATAGAATAAAACTGTCCACATTAAATTTACTTTCAGAAGACAAACAACTTGAACATCAAGTGATATTAACCCGCTTAAGTATGCACAATGGCAATTTTAAATTTGCCATTTCACAAGCAAAAAAACTTTTAAACTATACGCTTGGCACACGTTTTTTATATTTACAGGCACAGTTACAAGATATTTTATCAAAAGCGTATTTACAAGCGAATAACTATCAACAAGCATTTCTATATTTACAACGTTATACATTAACCACCAATGCACTGGCTTTGAAAAAAAGAAACAACAAGCTATTACAACTGGAAATAATACATAACCTTGCTCGTAAGCAACAACGAATTGTACTGCTTGAAAAAGAGTCTCTACTATCAAAAGCAAAACTAGCAAAACAAGCATTTGAAAAGCAACAACTACATCGAGAGCAAGAACTTCAATTTAGAAAATGGCTGTTATTTAGTATTTTAGCCATTATAATTAGCCTTATTTTGTATTACTTATGGCAAAGAGATAAAGTGTTTAAACACTTAGAATCCTTAGTTAAAACAAGAACTCAAGAATTAGAAACTAAAAATATACTATTAGAAAAGTTGAGCAATACAGATAGCCTAACTGGTTTATACAATCGACACTATTTACATGCATTGATAGATAATGAACTTGCGCATGTACGTCGAAAATTTTATCAAGGGCAAGGGGAACAATATCTCGTAGTTATGCTTGTAGACATAGATCATTTTAAAAATATTAATGATACCTACGGTCATACAGCGGGTGATGCTGTGTTGCAACAAGTCAGTAATACCCTTAAAAGTAATATAAGAGAATCAGACTTGTTAGTCCGTTGGGGTGGCGAAGAATTTTTAATTATCTTAAAGGATTTCGAACTAAATCAAGCACAAATATTTGCAGAGCAATTACGTAATAATATTGAAAAAAATATAATTACACTTAATGAAAATACAGATAAAAAAATACAGCTTACATGCTCTATGGGCTATTCACATTATCCTTTTAATAAAAATGAACCCGAACAGTATAATTGGGAAAACATCATAGAACTCGCTGATATTGCATTATATGCCGCCAAAGAAAATCAACGCAATGCCTGGGTGGGTTTTGAGACTCAACAAAACCTAAGCTCACCAGAGCAAGTTATCTTAGACATCAAAAAAGTGATAAAAAATCAAGAAATCATCGTTAATTCAAACATATCCGGTAATATTAAATTTAAGTAACGTACTTATTTCTCAAATTATCAGACTTATTTTATTGCGGCTAAATATTTTTTTGGTTTATATAACCTCATTTAATAAGCCCACTTTGATTTCGCTTTCATTAACACAACATTATCTGGTAATGCTAATTGTTTACTTAATTTGGTTTTGAAACACAAATTATCGTATTTAACGCTATACCAGTATTGCGCTGTGCAATTGAATTTTAGTTTATGTTCAATAACAATAGGCATTGTTAACTGTTTAACATTTGATATAAAAGTGTCTGTTTCTACAATTTGAAATACATTTAATGCTTTAATTTCTTTATATATTAAAAGCAATACGATTAGAATAAGTAATAAAATAATTTCCATTTACAGTTTCCTTTTGATTAAAATTTCATGTTTTTGATAATTTATGTTCAATTTAATCATTTATATTGTCATTTTTTATCAATAAGTTAATGCTAACTCTCAGTTACTGATCATTTAAGAAATTATTTATCAAATTTTGACTTTAAAAAATGGCAAAGCCCATAAAGTACACGAATAATAATATATATTAAATTCAGTCAATTACATAAACTTAATCACAAATTTTTATTTAAAATGCAGTTTAAACAATCATAAATTATCGCTTTTCATTGCATTTTTTACATTTTCATATAAATAAACAACAATCTCCTCGCTTTACTTAGCAACATAATATTAACGAATCTGTACTTTTATCACCCTAACTACACTAGGGTGGCTAGGTTTGAAAATATTTCATTTAACACTTGTCCTTAACTTTAAACATACAGTCAGGGCATTACGGAGACAATTTTATGTATAAGAACAAAATTTTAGGTTGTGCGGCTATACAACCATCTTTGCATCGTTTTACAAAATTAAAGCTTGCGATGATGATCAGCTTAACTGCAATTTATGCACATAATACTTATGCGGCATGTGCAATATCAGCTAATAATAGTTATGAGTTTATAGATAATATTACAATTAATAATAATAATTTGGTAAATGATTCACACATGAAAAATGGTGATTTATTAACACTAAAACCAGGTTTTAGTGAACATGAATATGATGATAATTGGACTATATGGTTAGATTTAAATAATGATGGTGATTTCGAAGATCCTAATGAGCAAATCTTTACAACAGAGCAAAGAACTAATGAAGCTGTTCTAGTAAATTTAGATTTACCAGCAAACTTAAATTTGAATAATACTGAGATGCGCATCATGATCCATGATGATAACGTTAATAGTGATTCTTGTAACTTTAATGGTTATGGAGACTTTAATGACTATTACGTCAATATTGTTAATGATAATAATAGCGGTACTGATGAAGAGCATGACTATAATTTACTGCAAACGCCACAAAGTGGTCAAAATGAGCATATTGCAAATGTGCAATTTAATAATGAAAGTCATGCCACGGGTTCAAACAATGGATATGCAGATATAACACATAAAACCTTTAATATAAGTGATGGCGACTCTATTGTGCTAACACCTGTTAGTCGTTGGACAACCAATTGGTCTGTTTGGGTTGATGCAGATAAAAATGGTTTATTTGATAACGATGAAATAATTTTTACAGGCAATGATATAGGTGATAACCAAGTTGCAGGTGAAATCAATCTATCTGACATTGATGCTGGGTACGCCAGAATGAGAATAGCAATGAATGGAGATGGTAAAGCGGATGCGAGTGGTTTTAATTATGGTGAAATAGAAGATTACACTGCAAACGTACAATCAAATTCTAATAATCCTGTGCCGCCACCTCCTAACGAAAAAAATTATGGTTCTCATGTTCAATGGACCCATGAAGAAGTAAATGTAAAAGTTTTCAAGTTTGAATTCACCGATGTACCTTTAACATGGACGGACACTCGAATCCGTTCAGAGTTAAACGAAATAAAAGATTATTTTAATGAACAGTCATATGGACAGTTTGATGTTAATTATCAAATACACTCTGAAATTATCACAATAAATCAAAAGCAATCAGATTGGCACAATATAAGTTCAAATGAATGGAAAGAATATTATGCTCAGAAGTTAATTAATTTAGGAGAGTCGCAATTTGAAAATATTGAAGATGATACGATTTATTTAATTATTTCTCCCCAAATTTCTGATTTTGGTATCAAGGCAGGAGTCAACCCTGGTGCAATTAGAGTGTATGATACATATGATGAACGCTCTCAAGCTGGCGGAATCGCTCATGAGATGGGGCATGCTATGGGGTTACATCATGCACAAGGTCTAGATGGACAAGACAGTGTATTTGGTGTTGGTAATTATGAAGCTGAAAGAATCCAATATGGAAATAAGTTTAGTATGATGGGCAATAGCGCATGGGATTTCGGTAGCTTTAACTTATATTATAAAAACTTTTTTAAAAGTTGGAATATCAAAGATAGAGTACCTCTCATTAGCGAAAGTGGTATTTATAAAATATATGCATTAGAGCAAGGCACTGGACAAAGTACCAATCGAGATATTGGGCTCAGAATAAAGTCGGCAAATGATGACATTACATATTGGATTGAATACCGTACAAAAGATGGGGCTGATACAGACGGTGTCCAAATTAACGTTGAAGGCTATTTCCCTGATGAAGATTCACGCTCATTCTATTATGGTGTTTCATACTTATTAGATATGACACCAAATACATTTCCAGATGATTTAAACGATGAATATGACGATTTTGATGATTTTGAAGATGGCTCATTATTAAAAGGAAAAAGCTTTACAGATAAATGGGGCGCTTTTACAATCACCACACTTGATAAAGGTGGAGAGCCTGGTACACCAAGTGCTTGGGTAGAAGTAAAAGTACAAATGCATTGATGATAAGTACAGCTAAACGACTATAAAAGCAAAATAGTTTTACAAAAAAATGTACGAAGTATTAAATTAATATTTAAAGTATTAGTAAATATCATTAAAAAATTAAAATAAGTTGTATTCCAGAAACAATACTGTCTTTTTCAATATGTATTGTTTCTCTTTTCACGTAACGCCTCCTCAGTAAACCTTCAATTAATATAGCGTCTATTTAAAGTGAGTTTTTAACATAAATTCCGATTTGTTCATTCATAAAATATACACTTTATGAATCATGCGGTGCTGTGCTATTAACTATATTCCCCCTTATTTAACTTGTTTAAAAAGGTAAAAATACACAACAATAGAGCGAAATTATTTAACACTGAAAATATGTAATAAGTTTTTATTAAAAGTTGCTTGATGACAGATCATCAACATTTATTAATTTTGTACTAAGATTTAATGTTTTTTAAAAGCTTTTCAGCAGCACCTATAATTTAACAACTGACTTTTTAATGATCAAAACTAAATTAATACACATTAATTTATGTATTTTTTATAATTAATGATCTTTTATTGTCATACATTTTATCAATAAGAATAATCATAAATAATTTAGCGTAACAAACTTCTAAAAATAAAATAATAAACACTTAATATATTTCCATTAAATTCAGATACTTAAATGTATATGGGTATTTTATAAATTTATATTTTATTAGTTTAAATGATTATTTCATCCAAATTTACCTCTTGTTTACATAAAACGCAGCTCTACCGTATATTGAATGCAATCTTAAGCAGTAATAACAATAATATACAATAAAGAGGTGATATTCATGTTTAAACTCAATAATACAATGAAACTGATTGCAACTACTTCAGCAATTACTCTCAGCTGTATTTCTAACGCACAAACCTTATTAGAAGTAGGACAAATGAAAGTCCCACTGATTTTAGTCAATTACAGTGATACAACTACAACAGCAACAGCTTCAGAAATTGAAAACAAATTGTTTAATAGTCAATATGATGTGAACGATTACTTTAATGAAGTGAGTTATGGGCAATTTAATGTTACTGGTAAGGCATATGGCTGGTTCACAATGCCAGAAAGTCATGATTATTATGGAGAGAATGATCCACAAAATGCAGACTGGGATAAAAATTATGCGCAACTTGCATTACATGCAATAACACAATCAGATCCATCAGTTGATTACTCTGCTTATGATGCTGATGGTGATTGTATCGTAGACTCAGTTGCAGTTGTATATCAAGGCTATGATGAAAATGACCCTTTAGGTCAAGATACCAATGTGTGGCCTGTCAATATGTCACTTGATTATGAAAATATAAATGGCAGAACCAATGATAGGTGTGCCAGCGACGCCAACCGGTTTGTAGAAGTAGAACGCATTACTTTAATCCCTGAATTAAGAAGTGACAACGTTGATGGCCTTACACCTATTGGTTTATTAACTCATGAATTAGTACATAGTGGCTTTGGTAATCGATTAGGTGATGATTGGTTCCCTGATTTATATGGTGCAAATGGTAGTGAAGGAATAAGCCTATGGGGGTTGATGGGGAAAGGTAATCATTTAGGGTCTATTCCTTATCGCACGTCGGATGGAGAGATTAACCCTGATTACGTAACAAATGACTATACGCGTCCTGCACATATGACTGCATTTTCTAAAGTGATAATGAATTGGGTTACGCCAATTGAATTAGAGGCCGGGGATAATATGAATCAAGTTCAAATTAAAGCAGCTTCATCGTCTAACCCAACAGTGTATAAAGTGGCAATCCCTGATGATCCAAAAGAATATTACTTAATTGAAAACCGTTATCAAAATCCAAATAGCTTTGACGCAGGGATTGATGCTTCAGGCTTAGCAATTTGGCATATTGATGAAAACTCATGGGCTAATGGTACTAAACATGGTTGTTCATTCCCAGATGATCCTTTTGTTGCAGCATCCTCCGGTACTTGTGATCAATATTCTCATTCAGTTATTGCATTAGCACAAGCTGACGGTTCATGGGAAATGGAAAAGGGCGGCTCGTCAGACTATGAAGACTTATTTTCCAATAGTATTGCAGGTATTTCGACATCCACTTATCCTAGTACCCGTTATTATGACTTTTCTGAAAGTGGTTTATCTATCACTAATATAAGTGCTCCAGGCGAAATAATGACTGCCGATATAAAAGTTGATTTCTCCGACAATAGTTTACCCACTTATTGTGAAGCTGAAAGGCCTTATACTAAAGGCAATGGTTCATCTACCTTAAGTATTGCTAACGCAGGTTCTGATCAAACAGTTGGTTTTTATTGGCTAAATGAAGCAGGTGAACGCTACCCTGATTTTGCACTTCGCGCACCTTACGCTTGGATCACACCTAATGGCTCAAGTTACAGTGCAGATTGGGATAATGGAGATAAAGTAGTTTTTGTTGACCAAAATGATAATTGTTTAACGGTCGCGGATGTAGAAACTAATGGAACAAATGTAGAAATAAAAATTGATGGTGGCTATGCCAATAATATCAAAATATTTGATTTTGAAAATAATCAACAACCTTGTGAATCAACAAATAATTGTCCAGTGAATGGATATCAAGTACCTGAAACAAATAATACTAATTGGGAGCATATAGATAGCGTTTCAATTGCAGGGATAACCAACACAACTGGCAACGATAATGGTTATGGTGACTTTTCTAATAACGATATTATTACCATTAAAGAGGGCGATGAGATTACCCTAAGTGCTTCAGGTAATGCAGGTGAAAACTGGATTGCGTGGGTTGATCTAAACGGTGATTATGAATTTTCTAACAATGAAATTGTTTACCAAAGCGACACGAGAGCTAACGATGTTGAGGGTATCATTTCTAATCTTGGATCTGATACAGGTTTAATAACACGTTTACGTATTGCAATGTCTTATGGTACGCCTACTTCAACAGGAGGTTTTGAAGGCGAGATTGAAGATTATACGGTGTTATTAGGTGATGCTGGAGCATGTAATAATTGCTCTAAAGAACCACTGATTGAGGAGTATGCTGTCAATGTAGATGCTAATGGATACCAACACTTTTCTATACTGGTGCCAGCAAATTCTAGCGAAATATCTGTTGAGCTAGACAAGAATGGTGGTTCAGCAATGTTAATGCTCCGAGAAGGAAGTGAAGCAACCGCAAGAACTTATGATGTGAGAGATTCTGGTGGTTCACATGTCAATCTAGTCAATCCAAATGCTGGCACATGGTTTATTAGTATTAGAGGTCGAACCAATGGTATCAATAATGGCAATGTCACTATCACAGTAAATTAATATATTGATCTAAGAATAGCGCTTTGATGATTCAAAGCGCTCATTTGCATAACAAGGAAAGCAAACATGATTCGTACATTTATATTACCAACTGCATTAGCTTTAACAATATTTATATTAACAGTGTCATACTATGAATCGATTGAAACTAACATGAATCAACAAAAACTAACTAACACAACAATAAACCATACAAAAAATATATCTTTAGAAAATAAACAAATACCGGGGTTAGATAACCAATCACTGTCAAAAAATCATGGTCATGAACATCATACACACAGTGGTCATTCACGACATAGTGGAATTAACACTCACTCACATAAAAAACCACTAGTTAGAAAAAGAAAGACGCCTATTGATAATTTAGATTTATCCTCAGAGCAAATAGCAAAATATCAATCACAATTGTCATTTTATACAAAACAAAGAAAAGCACTTGTGACTAAAAGAAATAGAATTTCACCGAAAGAGTATCGTGATCAACTTTACCAAATTAATTTAGCTTATCAAAATAACCTTTTTAGCTTTATGACACAGGTGCAAATCTTACAATATAAAGAAAATATTGCTGAATATAAGCGTAGAAATAAAATTATTAAACCGCAGAGACAACACCACGTTCAACAACGAAGAGATAATCATATCAAACCTACGAAACAAACTAGCGATTAGACGAAAAGTATAATCGTTTATAAAAAATAGCATCAATAAGTTTTTACTGGTGCTATTTTAAAAAATTAAAAACTGTATATATCATAAAAAATCATATGATCATTAATTATATTATTTTATTAATAAACAGTACTTTAAGTTGTTTTTGTCATAAAGAAATAATACATATTTTATATATTTAACGGGCCTAATTCAAAGGCACATAAACCATATTGATGTGGTTTATTTTATATATGAGGTAGCAGTATGACAAAAACACATTCTATATCTACACAAACTTTTAATGCACTATTGATTTTACTTTTAATTGTATTCGGTCTTAAATCCAGTGCATCAGAGACTACCTTTGCAGTTATCGGTGATTTTGGTGAAGTAGGTACTCCCTTAACAGAAGTCAGCCAAATGATTAATTATTGGGATCCTGATTTGATATTAACTTTGGGTGATAATGATTATGAAAATGATTATACAAAGTCTGTATTACCCTATTTTATCGATCATATCAGTAGTAATTGTGACGAAAACAGGTTCTTTCCTACTTATGGAAACCACGATTGGAGAGGACGTAATGGCTATGATGAAGTATTTCCATGCATATCCGAACACTATAAATTTAATCATCAAAATATTGAATTTTTCACTATCAATAGCGATGAAATCAGTAATACTCAAATAGATTGGTTAGAGACATCACTAAAAGCATCTACAGCATACTGGAAAATTGTGTTCTTACACCACTCTCCCTATTCAAGTGGTCGCCATGGCAGTAATCAAACTTTACAATTTGATTTTAAATCTTGGGGAGCCGATGTTGTTTTATCGGCCCACGATCATCATTACGAGAGGATCAATAAATCTGATGTATATTATATTGTTAATGGTTTAGGTGGGCGTGCGCCATATAAAATTGAAAATTGCTGTGTAGCGGGAAGTGAATTTAGATACAACGAAGATAATGGTGCTTTACGTTTTGACGTAAATGAGGATTCATTACGTTTTAGGTTTTACAACCGTACTAACATTAAAATTGATGATGTGACTATTGTTAAGCGTGATACCCCTTTGACTCCAATAAATGCGTTAGAGTTGAAAAATGGACAAAGTATTCAAGTATCAGCCAAAGTAAATACTAGTTCTGAATACTATTTTGATTTACCAAGTAATGCTAAAAACGTAGTAGTAAAAACATACTCTGGTACAGGAGATGTTGATTTATACGTGCAATATAATAATGCGCCAACATTAACACAGTTTGATTGTCGACCTTGGAAGGCTGGTAATAATGAAACATGTGATAATTTAACTACGACTTCTGGCAAATGGTATATTTTACTTAATGCTTTTTCAGATTTTGATAATGTCAATTTACTTGCCAGTTGGGACAATTAATACAGTTAATTAATAAACATTAAATCAATTAGATTTAATACGCCTAAGTCATAATCTCTACTATAACTTAGGCTGACAAAATTACTCCACCAAGATTAAATTTGTATCGTTATCATATGATTGGATTAAGAAGATTTCGCTTTCATCATCACTCAGTACTAGATTAGGATAATTGTCTTTACTAGGGATAACGAACTGCGTTGTCTTCTTTTCAAAATCATAAAAATAAATCGCATTATTTCTGACAGCGACGCGATCCATAAAATAAATTCCAGTTTGTGTAACAACAAAGTCATTTGTGGAGTAGGGGTTATTTAAATATGTTCGTGTTATTAATTTTTCTTTAGTAGCCGTTTTACTGTTATAGCGATATATATCGTATGTGTCATATTCACTGTAATAAAATATATCTTGTGAATCTTGAATGATTAAATTTACATCAGCTAATGCATCTAATGACTTTAATGGAAACCCGCTACTGCCCATCCTAACAGCATAGGGTTGGTCAAATTTAGTACCGGCTAAATAAATATCATCACTCACATTTGAAAAACGAGCGGAATAAACATTTTCTCCATCGGGGCATAGTGGAATATCTTTACCAGTATTAATATTAATTAAACGGCAGCTATTATTTATTGATAGCACTGCTTTTTCACTTCCTTGTAACCAATTGATACTAAGCGGATATGTATATTCTGTTTTTTCATTAAATTGTGTTAGTTTTTTTGCCGATTTATCATTTAATCGCCAAAGTTCAATTTGGTGATTCGGTTTAATACTGGCAAATAATAAACCGTCCTCAACTTTAGCAATTGACCGAATAGACATACCATTTTCAAGCACGACTTTAGATTTTCCGTCTCCTCCTTTAAGAGGATTGGAATGTTTTATAATACGTGTTGTTAATGAGGACAACCCCCAATCTTGTTGCATTATAAATTGTTCTTTACCGGGCACTTTTAAAGGCCAATAACCGGCATAAGCGAGGGAAGTAATTCGAGATATTTCACTTGTTGAAATATTAAATTGAGATAAATATCCTTTATTATCGATGAAATAAATGGCCTTGTTATCATCACTAAAGCTGATGTTAACTCTTTTTTCGTTAATTTTAATTGGGGTAGGGGTTAAATCATTTGTTTGAATATTTAAAAGATGAACCTCAAAGCCTAAATCTTTATTTGAACGCATAATCGCAAACAATTTTTTATCTGGTGAAATCGTACCGGCAAAATCTCCGTTAGTATTGATTGGTGGAGCACTGATTTGCTCAGAGGTATTTAATACTAAATCATATAAATAAAACTTACGCGGTGCTGTTTCAGCTTCTTTCATATTGTAATAAAACTGGCGGTTATTAAGCCAAGAAATAGAAGGTGTAAAATTTCCTTTTTGTAATCTTATTATCAATTTAGGGTTATGAGCTTTTAACGTTTGAGGGTTAAAGTCTGCGATATAAATACCACTGTGATTACTTTTATAACGCATGAATGCAATGTATTTATTATTGGGGGAAATACTAACAAAGTTTTCACTTGTATTTTGTTTATCAAATACTTTTACAGCTTTGTCTAAGTTGTTTGTATGACTTGCATATAATGTCCAATATTTATCTCTGTTTTTACGATTAGCATACAAAAGTAATGTACCATCATCACTAACAGCGGGGCTTTGTTCTCTACCAATTTGTTTGGTAAGCACAGTGACATTATTATAGTCAGTGTTTATGTTATAATCGCTCAAATAAAAAAATAGTAGTGTAATTGTAATTAATGCTATTAATAAAAGTTTAAAAATATTTATTTTATTAAACAGCGATTTTACAGCCGGAGTGTTACTTGACACAACTTCAGCATAGGTAGATTCACTTCCCTGTATTTGTTCTATCTTAGCGATTAATCGATAGCCATTTCCTTTACCACCAGTGACAGTGTGAATGTATTTTGTATCAGGATCAAATTTAGAAAATATACGACGAAGACTATAGATATAATTATTAATGGTATGGTTTGATGCTGTGGTATTTTGCCAAACGTGCTCTCTAAGATCGTCTCGTGAAATGACTTTGTCTTGATGTGTAGCCAAATAGCATAAAACCTTCATTCCCATTGATTGCACTTCTACCGTTTGACCTTGATAGCTTAAAGTATCCATTTTAGGATTTACAATAAAAGTTTCTATGCTAAAAGATTGTTCAAAATCTATCATATTTTGTTCTTTTTAATCAGTTTAGAGTGCTTAAAATAAAATTTCAACTTATGAGGTCATAATGTAAGTAAAAAAGGAAGCACTTAGGGGAGCGCTTCCTTTGGCTAGAGTTACTTAAATAACATTAATGATATTTAAGATTGGGAAACTGCTTAAAAGTTTTGACTATAAATTAATTGAACGGTGCGACCCATAATACTATGTATCTGATAACTATATCCATGCCTCAAATCAGTGTTGACAGGTGGCATTTTATCAAGCACATTACTAGATATAAGTTGTATTTGACCTAAGTCTTCGAAAGTATAACCAACGCCGACGTTTAACGTGGTCATAGATGGAAAGTCTAACCACTGAGTCCCTTCAACTTCATCTTCTGGTGTTTCCCCCATAAATGAATCTACGTGTCTAAAATTAGCGAAAGCTTGAAAGTTATCATAATAATAATTGGTATTTAAACTTGCTCTAAATTCAGGACGGTTATAGTAACCAACATAATCATATACTGGGTCAACTGAAGTTTCTTGAAACTTGTATTCTAAAATATAACTCCCTTCTAGGCCTATTTTAAATGAACCTAAATTGTCTAAATCAAATTTTGTAGTAACAGATAAATCAATACCAGATGTTTCTAAGCCAAGATAATTAGTGGTAGTTGACCCAATCTCTTGAATTTCTTGTCGCCAATCTTGCTCATTTAAATCACGATTGACATAAAGGCCGTCATAATTTCCTAAATTACCTAAGTACTCTTCGTCTAAAATGGTTTTAGCACCAATAGAAGTAATTTGATTAGTAATTTCCATCGCCCAGTAATCAAGCGTTAAGCTGATATCATCAGTTATGTTTAAAGCTAAACCCGCTGATATTTGCTCTGAAAGTTCTGGTTTTAAATTCGGATTAGAAAAAGTTCGTACAGCTTCATTTACATCACGACAAAACGGTGAGTCAGCACGCTCTTCAACAGGAACGGGGTTACAATATTTTGGATCTACAAAATGCTGAAATCCCACACTTTCTTCGCCCACAGCTTCATTAATATCTGCAACTCTGAAACCTTCACTGTAAGATGCCCTAAGAATAAGATCTTCAGTTGCCTCATACCGAGCAGAAAGGCTACTAGAAAGTTGTCCTTGATCCGGTAAACTGTATTGATCATAACGTGTTGCAGCCGAAATTGTTAACGTTTCGGTGAAAGGTAACTCCAACTCAACATATGCCGCTTTATAATTACGTTCACCTACAGTATCTCCACCATAAGCGCCTTTAACACTGCCAGAATTAGACATTGCATCTTGTTGATCTGATAATGTTAATTTACGATATTCACCACCTATCGCATAACCAATTTCACCACCAGTTAATTCAAATGGTGCAATACCTGCCCAATCAATATTAATACCTTTTGAAATGCTTGATCCAATACGATGTTGCGTATGTCTAAAAGAATCTAATACAGCTTCGGTAGCCATCTCACCGCCAGCAGGTGCTAAAGGATTATAAAGTCCTTCATCTACAGCTGTTTGAAATTTATCAGTAAAGTAATAATAATTAGACTCTTGAACAAAAGAATCTTTACTGTGAGAAAGGTTAATTGATAGAGTGCCTTCGTCTGACATCCAATTAATGCCGGTATTTACATCAAATAAGCTCGTATCAAACGAAAACTCTCTTGGAACTGAACCTTCCATATAATGCATAAAATGGATAGATTGTGGATCAGATGTTGTCCTAGTAGGGTTATTAATGTTATCTGCAGACATTGTACCTTCTGCCCACATTGGTGTAGAAGAAGTGAATGTTTCATCTCTGGTATATAAAATGGTATTGTAGAACTCTAAATCATCAGAGATGTCGTAATTAAAACTAATGAATGCAGATGTTTTATCAATTTCAGGTAAATAAAACTTTCCATCCATAACATCATAACCACACCCTTCGCCATAGCTTGTTTGAGTGACATTTTCTTCCGGACATAGCGGACTTGAGGTATCATCACCATAATAATCACCATTAATATAGTAAGTTCCCCAAGGAGAGTAACTATTACTCCAACGCTTAGGATTGTGCTCAGCATCAAGGTGAGGGCGATCACCGCCAAGTAAACTGCCATTTTTTTGATGCTCTAGCACAACTAAGATTGAACTTTTATCATTGCTTGTACCATATGTTAATGAACCACCAGTTTGATCAGCGCCTCCTTGGGTTGCTTTTGAAGCATTAACCGATACTTGAATGCCTTCATAATCTTTTTTAGTAATAATATTGATAACACCGCCCATAGCATCTGAACCATAAATAGAGGATGCACCATCTCTTAAAATATCGATGCGTTCAACTACTTCTAACGGTATCAAATTAACATTGACACTATTGCCATAACTCGAAGATGAACCCGCAACACGTCTGCCATTTACCAAAGTTAAAGTACGATTTGAACCTAAACCTCTCAAATTTGAAGCAGAAAAATTACCTGAAGAATTATTAGCATGCGCCACAGTCGATCCCGCAGAGTTAAAGATACTCTGTGATAATACACTTGCAATATCATTCAAGCCTGTCGCTTGAATGTCAGCTTTAGTTATCACTGTAACTGGTTTGGCTGATTCCAAATCGGTACGTAAAATCCGTGAACCTGTAATTTGGATTTGTTCTATTTCTTCTTCGGAGCTTTGCTCTACTGCTGCTAAAGTATTAAATGAAGATGCTGTTAATAATGAACTTATTGTCATCATTAACAAGTTTCTAGACATTTTAACGCCATCAGTTTTGATATACGACATGTTGTATCCCTTATGTTAAATTTGCGAATTGCTAAAACGCTTTATTGGTTTACATAAAATATACAATTTAAGATTTGGTACTGTAAGAGGCTAAAAAACGATAAAATAAGTCAATTGATACTTTTCTTATCTATTTAATAATTAACACCTTATCTATTTAAGTTATTGTTTATAAATACATAATTTAATGGGTAAGTTTATTTATCTGTAATTGAAGATAGGTTTTAGCTTTTTTTCGATATACTTTTTTATGATTTTTAATGATCAATAATTATAGATTTATCGTTTTAAAAATAAAAACGATAATGGTTTTTAACTTTTTGAGTTATTAATACAGATATTAAATTTGCAAGAAAGGTTATTAACCGCTTTTAAAACGATTACATGTTTAAAATTTGACATTACTTTGTAACTGTACAACAAAATGAGGTTCTAATTAATATAAAAAACTAAATTGGAATAAATTTAAAATAAAGCCGGTTTTAAAAACCTGCTAAAAAGACCGCTAGTAATACATTGTTTTTTCGGTGCTGTAGCTAAAGTGCATGGGTTTAATTTGAAGTATTACTGAGACCACACTGCATATTCGTTATTATTAAGATCTGTAAAGTGAAAACGTCTTCCACCAGGAAAACTAAAAATAGCTTTGGTGATCTCACCGCCATTTTTCTCTATTTTAGCTTGTGTCTCTTCTAAATCATTACTGTAAAGAACAACCAAAGCACTGCCTGTATTTTGTGACATGGTTAAATCTGCTTTATAGAATCCAGCATCAATGCCGCTATTACTGATACTGCAATACTCTTCGCCATAGTCAATAAACGACCAAGAAAAAGCTTTTGTAAAGAATGATTTAGTTTCTTTAATATCTTTAACTGGGATCTCTATATAATTAATTTTGTGATGCATATTACATATCCTTATTGTTGTATTTATAATTCGTAAAACCTGCAATATCGCCTAAAACTAAACCAATACCATTTTCAGTATTATCATACTGATTAATATACGGGTTATGTTTAGCCCAAGCATACACTTTACTGCCATTATGCTGCGCTAATGCAGCAAATTTATTTGGCCAGCCCCATATGTATTTTCCTAAATCAGGTGGCACTATGATTGTAGTATTTTTACAAGTATCAGGGAATTTTTTACTCCATCCATATAAAGTATAATCAATAAAGCATTGTTTGTTTGAGTTGAAGCTAATGACTTGTGCTTTAGGGCTTATTTTGTCGAATGTCTCTATCATAAGACTATTACCAATATATAAAATTTCATTGTTATATTTAATATTAGAAGCTTGAACAAACTCGTTTAATGCAGGTATAGAATATTGATTTGGATTTTTTAAGTTGATCCAGTATCTTTTCTTCGGAAACTCTGTAAAAACTTGAGATAAAGATGGCATTTTGACCCCTTTACCTCTGAACTTAAATGAACTACCTTGATCTGAAGTCGCATTATAACCAACATCAAGTTTTATCAGCTCCTCTAATGTCATTTTAGCCACTTTACCTTTGCCATCTGTCGCACAGTCGACCTTCCAATCATGAAAAACGGCAAACTTATTATCACGTGTATAATGCACATTTAAATGTATGATTTTAAATCCACTGTCTACAGCATGTTTAATACTTTGCAGCGTATTTTCTATATATGGATTTTCAGATATTAATTGATTATTTGCACCACAAGATGATTTATCCATATTATCGTAATCAATATTTTGACCACCGCCTCGATAAGCAACTAATTCCCCTTTAAACAATAAAGGCAGAGTAGGGGATTGCACCACATAAATGCCAATTACAGAAATAGCAATGATTATTAATAAAAGAAACTTTTTCAAAATTTATGTTTTTATGATTATTTTTGAAATACTATAAATCGTTTAAAATTTTCGAACAAGCTGTATTACCGTAATTAAATTGATTTGTGATGAAAGGATCTTTAGATAAAAAATGGAAAAATTTAAAGGTATCGTATTTATCATTTTTACTTTTTTTGGTTTTGGTTTCTTAGTTATGACGCCGTTTCTATTTTATGAGGTATATGATGCCTCAGATGCAACAGAGCTAAAAGCACAAGTAACGTATTCAAGATATCAAGAACGCGGGGATTCATGCTGGATGGAAATTGAATATACTGTGCTAGACACTGGCAATATTGTAGAAATTGGTAATTATCAACCTGGAGATTTTTCATATTGCGGTGAAAAAAGATCGCGCGTAAAAGAGAATCACAAAGGTAAAGTTACAGATATTTACATCACTAAAAATGGCATATATTACGGTAGTAAAGGCAGTTATACCCAAGCTGTAATTTTAAGTAGTTTAAGTGCCCTTTGGTATTTATACCTGTTTTACTTAATTCGAAGTAATAAAAAAGTTGAAAGAGAAGAAAAAGTTGAAAATTGATTACACAAAATACACTGTTAGTGAATTGTTAGATGTACAAGATAATATAGATAAGCTAGCCCACCCTGAACGCTACCAGCTCTTAAGTGAAGAGATTAACTTTAGAAAATCAAACGGCGAATATAACGCCTATCTAAAGTCTTTTACCACAGATAAAAATGAAGAAGATAATGAGCTTATCATCGAATTTTCAAAAGGCCATAAATCATGGTCTAGAAGGGCATTTATTGGCTTTTTTGCTTTAATACACTTAATAGTTATCGCATTAGTTTTTCCAAAATATTTATCTCCCTCTCTAAGTGATATGACCGAATACAAAACTGATATTTCACACGCGCACTGTAATGTAGAAGAATACGAAGATAGCGAAACAGATATTATATATCACTATTACGATCTTAATTTTGATGTTTTTTCTGCAATAAATATAGGTCAAACTATTTGTCAAAAATTAGCAAAAGCGTTACCGACATATACCCAAGTATCTATTTGGCAAAGCGAGGGTTATGTATATCAATTAGCGGTAGATTCAAAGATAGTACTGCCATATAAAAAGATGAAAAAATCTATGGTTGAGCTACAAACTGATGGTGTAGAAATGTATTTATTTCTATTAATAGGCTTATGGTTTATTGGTTTTAAATCTCTAGCTAATGCAATTAAACCAGGTTCATTTTCCAAAGATTAGAAAAAATTGCACAGTACAACTATAAAATACAACTGTGCAATTTCAATCTAGATTAATAACTGTATTTTAATGTGACATTATTGAAATCACTATATGCTTTTAAGCCGATATACCATTGTCCTTTGCTTGGGTTGGTAACAGTACAAGATTCACTATTTCCATTTTTATATGGTCGGCATTCATAAATACTACTTGTTGGGTTTGAACCCTGTCTTAGATATAGATCAGCATCACCTGTACCACCAGAAATTGATACTTCAAGTGAACTAACTGAAGCAGGTAAGTTAAAGTTTTTATAATACCACAGGCCTTTAGATTGAGATAAATTAGTGATTGTATCACCACCAGAATTACCGCCACCGTTTCCTGCCACATAGCTGCCTTTTAAAGTGACGCCCGAAAAAGTATTATAAGCTTTTAGCACAACATGATAGGTGCCTGCTTGAATATTAGTAATGTTACAGGTTTCTGTATTACCATTTTCATAAGGTCGACAATCGTAACTGCTACTAGACGGTTTTTGTCCAAATTTCACATATAAATCTACATCACCTGTACCACCACTGGTAGTAAAAGTAAGATTGGTTGCACCAGCAGGCACTTGCATTGTAAATGCTAACTCTTGGCCTTTAGCTGCTGATAAACTAGTGACAGGTGTATTATTAGTTAATTCATCAGTTACTGGAGGGTCTATTGGTGGTGTACCAAAATCAATAACACTTTTACCTGCAGATGAACGATTTAATGTTAACGTATCGCCAATTTCACTTGCTTGCCACCAATTTATATTACTAGGCAACAAGATAGGATTATTTTTACGTTGCTCATAACTTACTGAGTCTGCTGAACTATTAAATTGTGCAGTTTTCACTTCAACTTTATCTGACGAAACAGTGATTACCTTAAATTGCTGAATACTTGCCAAATCAATTGTCCAAGACTTAGGATCATTAGCAGATCTTGCCGGTGCTCCCCAACTGCCCTCACCAACAAATACAGTTCCTCCAGTTGTGGTTGTATTATAACTATTACCTGAAGGTTTTAATGCTTGAGTTATTTTATTGATATGGGTATCTGATTCTACGACCAAGTTCATGCCATAATCATAAAAGTTTTGCGCCCACCAGCTAAATAATTCAGTATTGTCTGATTTACCAGAATAATGAGGATACATAGGTTTATGATATTGCGCGAACCGCCATTTTGTACTCGAACCTGAACTGGATAAATCTTGTTTAAGCCAGTTGTTCATCGCTGTTGCATAGCTTGACCAACCACTATTTTTAAATTGACTGTTTAAGGTATATACCCTTAGCAATGGCGAAATATTAAAAGCACCATAGGTATCTTTAGCATTACAGGTATTGTTATTATCAAAATCTACACCAAATACTTCACATAGGGTTTTATAATTACCGTCTTCATGATTACCATGCGTTGCAACAAATGGATATATTCTTTTATAACTAAGCCCATTTATCACATCACTAGACATAGTAAGTTGCCAATCATTCAAATAACTACTCATTTCAGATGCGCTGTTTGCATTAGTGTAATCACCACCATGCATAATGAATAACGGCCTGATTTTAGCAACAAGCTTGTTGCCTTCTTTCCTTGTTGTCCAGCCAGTTCTTGTATCACCACCAGCAATAGCAATATAAGGGCTATTATCTGTCGGAGCTGTTTTAAACCATAGCCTAGTGCCACAGCCACTGGTGTCACATACACGATAATACACTGCACTGTTACTAGCCAGCCCTGTTAATTTTACAAACTTGCTTGATAGTGAACCTTCAAATGTATGGCTTGAAGTGACTGATTTTCTTGTCCAACTTGTTTCATCTGTACTAAAACCATATTTTATATGGTGATCGCTACTACCTTCTGGTGTAAAACCAATTGTAGCTTGTGAACTTGGAGAGTGATCCCAAACTAATCTATGTTGCTTACTATCTGCAACGGCCCCTGAAGATATAAATGCTGACAAAACACCCAGCACCGCCTTATTTATTGCTTTCATAAAAGTTCCTGTTGTTGTTTTATAATTACGCTATGCGTACGGTTTAATGCATTTTTGGCAAATTATCATTTACCAAAATTGCAAATGCGGCATTGTGATAGGGCAAGGTAAGCGTGCTTGCATCATGAAAGTTAACTGCTGATACCCCCATTTGATGTTTATTAAGTCGTTTAAATGATATGTTATTTTGGTTGGTCCAATAATCCCCGCTTTTAATTTGGGGGAAATAATCAGTTGAGATTTTATTTTCTCCTGGACGATCATTTTCAACAATTAAGCTCTGTAGTTCATGTAAAGAAGGCAATCGCCAACCAGATAAACCGCAAAGTTGTTGTTTATTTGTTTCTTCAATAAAATCTAAAGTATCGCAGCGATCTTTTTTAAAATAACAGTCACCGTTATTTGATACACCTGTGTTGCCATCAAACCATGAATAAGTCCAGTAACCATCATGGATTGTTTCATTATCAGTTTTTATTTCCCATAACAGTTTTTGTTCTAAATCTAATGCACAAGACCAAGGGCCTTGCCAAGCTTTTAGTTGCTCACCTTTGTGATTAATTTTTATAAATCTTTGATCTTTTTTACTGATAGGGAGATTTATATTTAAATGTGCAAATACAAGTGTTGACCCTAGTAATAATAAGCTTATAAATATTCTGTATTTCATAATGAGGCAAATTTAAGTTGAATGGGTCTTTCGTGACGAGTGTGTGCTATTTGAGAACGATCAAAAGCAGACGCCCATATGCATACATCATTTTCTAATACAACATCATGCTTCGAACCCGTATCGCGTTTACGGGCAAGTTCAAGTGTCCAAACGCCATTATTCCAAGTACCTTTAGCTCGAATATCAGCCCGATCCCCTTCAAACCTATTTGAGCGATATAAAACTGAGGGCAACACAGAACCATCTTTATAGTTATCTTCCTTGAGTTCATAAGGTTTGCTTTCAAACCATGGCAGAATACTCGGTTTTAATGCGTGTGTGTTTAGGTTTATATATGATGGTTCAATCGGTAATCTTTTTGGGATAATTGAATCACGTTGATACCATTGCCAATTCATGACATATGCGCCACTTTCTTTACCATCAGGTGTATAGCCTGCTGTGTATCTACGCTCTCCAGTTCTAGCTATTTTTGCCTTACCAATATAATTATCGTCCATCAGAATCATTTTATTTGTTCTGACAGCTTTCCAGTGCCATAAATCTCTAACTGTGTGATCTGGACTAACGTGGTAGCCCTTTTTATGGAAATTTTGAGGTTTACCTTTTATGGGATTAGGTCCAAGTTTTACTGTGCCATCAGCGCCAAAATCACAAGTCTTCGAAACAAGTACTGCAAACTTATCTTCATAAAATGTCTGTTCATCAAATTGATAAAAGCCATCTTGTTTTATTGTCCACTCGCCAGTTTCTTTAATTATGGGCATATGCAATAAACTTTGAGTGGGATCTTGCCATTGAAATAAAAAGTAAACTTCTTGAGGGTTAGCTGCGGATTTAATTGTGACTTCGGTGCTGCCATTTATAAAATTAGCCCCTCCGGAAGTAAATACCTTGACTGCTTTTGCTTTTTGCCAAAACGCTTCTTGGTCTTTACCATCAATATCAATAAAATCTTTATAATCAAGCGGACTAACAATCATTTGTTGATGTTTGTTTGTATCTAAACCAATGTAAAGTACCAAAACCAAAGCTATTGCACTTGAAACAGCCGTTGTTAGCCTAATATTTTTATATAAATGAACGGGTGCAATAGCAGCAATGATTTTAAAGCCAAATTGAATTAAATACACATAGCTATGTAATAAAATAAAACAAACGACTAATAAACATGCAGTAAAATGCGCATTAAAAATGTATGTTTGGCGAGTCTGAAAATACAGTAACCATCCCGAAAGAACGGCAAAAACAATTACTAGATAGCCAAATCGATTAACCCAAATATGGTATTCACTTTGATGCTTATTTTTCTCTTTTTTATTGATAAAAAAATAAACTAGGCAAATGCTTGTTATGATAATGCCACTCATAAAATGCACATCATGAACATTCCCTTGTGGTAGTAAAGGAGATAACCAGAGTAATTCATCATCTGTCAGTAATCTGATCCGCATACCTGTTGCTATACTCACAAAAATAGCAACAATTACAGTTAAGTGAAAAATCAAAAAATTTTTTTTCACTACTGTTAAGTTCATATTTCCCATATATTTCAGTTTCTTAATTTAGAGTTACTTTATTTTTATAACATCGAATATATATCTGATTCGTGTCAATTTAATTACAGGTTTCAGGTACAAAAATATAAGGGGATTATGTTTTCACTACAATAACAAGGTTAATTAATTGTAATAAATAGAGCTAAATAGATTTAAAAAAGAGACAAATAGAGTCTAGTCACTTGAATAAGTAATATGGACTTAAATAAGGAACACAGAAAACAATTAAATTGTAAATTTCACAATATATTTCACCTTTTTTTCACATTAAAAAACTTATATTGAGGTTAATTAAGTTATTTTGGGATCTCAGTTATGTCAAACGCTATATCTTTATCCAATGTAGGCCACCATTTTAAAATGAATAAACAAAAAATTAGTTTATTTGACAATTTATCTATGAAGATAAGTGACAAACACTCATATGCTATTGTAGGCCCTTCAGGTGTGGGTAAATCTAGTTTATTACTGATATTGGCAGGATTAGAAACACCCACCTCAGGCTCTGTATCATTTGAATATAACGATAAAACTTTATCTAATTTACAATTGAGACAAAAGTCAGGGTTTATATTTCAGCAATTTCATTTATTACCTGAGCTTGATGCACTTAATAATATTGCATTACCCCTAAAGCTAAAGGGCGATAAACTGGCTCTAGATAAAGCGTTGTTTTGGTTAAAGCAAGTTGGTCTTGAATATAGATCTAAACATAAACCAAATGAACTCAGTGGTGGCGAGCAACAAAGAGTCGCAATCGCAAGAGCATTTGTGACAGAACCTAGTTTTGTATTCGCTGACGAGCCAACGGGTAATTTAGATGAGCAAACTGCCATTGAAATAACAGAGTTAATGTTTTCATGTTGTAAGGTAAATAACACAGGCTTAATTGTTGTAACCCATAGCCAAGAGCTATCAAGCCGTGCAGATTATTGTTATCAAATGTCAAAAGGAAAAGTAAACCTTGTAAACAATAAACTTGATTCAGTGACAGGAGTTGCAGTATGAATATCGCAATATTAAAGCTTGGCTGGGATCAATTTTGCCAACATTATCATACTAGTGATAGTAGATTATTAAGATGGACACAGTTTTGTTTACTGTTTTTTTTATTAGCACTTAGTATGACAAGTTCTTCTATTCGTCATTATTTAGATCATAACCTACAGCAATTATTAGGTGCAGATCTTGTTATCACACAGTACGAACCATTAACGCCTGTTCAAAATCAATATCTTACAAATAATTCAACACAGCTATCGTTAAATAAACAACTAGTGGTCACATTAACCAACAATGAACTATGGCAAGAAGTACAACTTAAAGTAGTAGATGATAACTATCCCATTCAAGGAAAACTCAAAGTCTCGGATGTATTATCAGTAGAGTCTTATTCTGCAGAGCAAGGACCAATGCCAGGTCAAATTTGGGTTGGCTCTCGATTATTTACAACTCTGAACCTTAAAATCAATCAGAAATTGCTTGTAGGAGGATCGCATTTAACCGTTCAAAAAATTCTTCATCATGAACCTGATAGGTTACTAGAAGGGCATAGTGTCGCTATGCGTGCAATGATCAATCATGCCGATTTATTAAGTCTTAAAAATAATAGAACTGACACCAATGACCGCACTAAATATCGTTATTTATTAAGCGCTGAAAAGGCAAATGTTGATCAGTTATTAACTTGGGCAAAAGAAACCATTCCTGGAGCACAGTTGGTACATAAAAGTGGAAAACACCCATTAGCATTGTTTTGGCAAAGAGTTGAAAACTTTATTGGCTTAGGATCTGTATTGCTATTTTTGATGGCGACAATTGCAATTGATCAAGCCGGTAGACGACAAATTATAAATCAAAAGCGTTTTATTGCACTCTGCATGAGTATGGGGTTAAGCCGCTGGGGCTGTATCACTATTAGCTTTGTTCAATGGCTTATCAGTTTTACAACATTATTATTACCTGCTTTTGTTATTGCTTATTTAGCACAAGTATTGGCTATATCTCAAATGCAGACGCTTTTCATTGGCATGGAAGTGAACTGGAATATTTTAACTGTTTTAAAAACAAGCTTCATTTTACTTTTACTTTTATTAACTTTCCAAATTCCACAATGGATTGAAATTTTTCAAGTATCAATTTCGCAATTATTTAGGCCATCAAAAAATAATAAAAATGTCATTTATCGCGTGTTCTTTTCATTATTAAGTATTTCAATTCTCACTGTATATTACTCAGATAATGCGTTATTAACGGGTATGATCTTAGGCAGTTTAGCCGCCACTATTTTTTTATTAATGGCATTAACTTGGTTTGTACTGACCTTAGCTGAAAAATTAACCCAAGGTAATATGGGTTTGATCCCATTTAGTTTTTATATGATGAAACAAAGACTGCTAAGTAAAACAATGCAGATTTTAGGTGTAGGTCTTTGTGCTACTTTATTATTGTTTACTTTAAGTTTATTAAAAGACTTTAGCTCAACTATGAATAATTATATGCGTCAACATGATGGCAACTTAATTATATCTAAAGCGCAAAAACACCATATAGACGCCTTAAAAATTTGGTCTGAGGAAACAAATAGTAAAATTAAGCAATTAAAACCTTTCATGTTTAGTCAGTTAGTAAAAATAAATGGTAAGACTTTAGCTGAACATTCAGACACACCAAGTGACAGCATGGCAACCTTATTAAAGCCAGTAAGAATGCATTGGACGCAAGACATGCCAGATAACAATATGCTTGTTAGTGGCAAGTGGTGGCAAAAAAGCGATAAAAATTGGCATAATATTTCTGTAGAAAGTGAAATTATGACTGATATGGGACTAAACCTAGGTGATAAACTGGCTTTTAATATTCAGGGTAAACAATATGAATTTACTGTATCCAGTAGCCATGAATTTAAATCAGGTAACGGGTCTATAACGTTTTGGTTTCAAGTACCCCATAGCGCACGTGAGAATATCATAGCAACCAGTTTGTATATGGGCAGTATGGAATTACCTGAACAAGCTTGGTCTAGTTTATCTAAGCTGTGGTTACAACATCCTGAGCTAAGGTTGACTTCAGTAAAAGAATTAGCAGATAGTTTTGATAAAACCTTAGGGGTTATCATTAAGCTTGTCTCAATATTTAGCTTTATGATTATCTTAATCGCATTACTTGTAATTTGCGCATGTGTTCAGGGGTATGAAGCGGATGAAAAAATTAAAAACGGTTTATTATTAAGTTTTGGCCAAACAAAAAGTGCATGTTTAAAACTCAGTATTTTTGAGTGGTTAGTTACGGCGCTCATTGCAAGTGGCGGTGCTATATTTGGAACTTGGATTGCAGGTGCATTAATCTATCAATCTCAGTTTTCTTTAAATTATGTGCCAGATCCTGTTTGGATTTTATCGACTTTATTTATTTCCATTTTGGTAGTATGTTTAGTCGGAATATTGAGTAATAAAAAGAACTTAAACGTTTCTATTAAAAATTTATTAGTATAAAAACCCATTTAAGTTATATAGGAAAAAGTATGAAAGCAAAGGGCTTAACAGTTTTGCTAGTTGAAGATCAAACTGAACTGGCAAAAAATATCATCCAATATCTGGAGTCAAGAGGTCATGTTGTTGATTACGCAAGTGATGGCAAGCAAGGTTTAGACTTAGCTTTATCACAACCGTTTGATGTGATTATTTTAGATATTATGATGCCTAAAATGGATGGGTTACAAGTTTGCGCACATTTACGTAATGAATCTGTAAAACATTTACCCATTTTAATGCTAACAGCCAGAGATACTTTAGATGATAAAGTAACAGGTTTTAGTGTTGGTGCAGATGATTATTTAACTAAACCCTTTGCTTTAGAAGAGCTCGAGATCCGCTGTATTGCGTTATCTCGAAGGCACCTTTTGCAAACAGATAATAAAATTAACATAGGCTCATTAATTATAGATAGGCAAACTAAACAAGTTGAACGTGATGGTAAAACGGTTAATTTAAATGCTATGAACTTTAATATCTTACTTTTTTTAGCACAAGCTTATCCGCAAGTCGTAAGTCGCTCAGAACTATGTCAGCACCTATGGGGTGATGACCCAACAGAGTCTGATTCATTACGTTCTCATATTTATCAATTGCGACAAGCGATTGATAAACCTTTTTCAGAACCTTTAATTAAAACGGTACATGGCGTTGGTTTTACTTTGTTAGAACACCAAAAGAGCATTTAAATGAAAAAAACTTACACTTTAGCAAGACGGATCATCATTCAGTTTTGTATCTTTTCAGTGATACTTTCTTTGGTTTTTAGCCTATATAACTTTATTTTTTTATATACGCTTGAAGACAGCTTTATTGAAAAGGGAATTAGAAGTGAGGCTGTACTTTTAAAGAATGATTTTAAAGCAACAGGTAAATGGGGGGCACCTCAAAAAGAAAATTTAAAGATTCATCATTCAATTGACACTTTTCCAGAATCGATAAAAGAAAAGTTCAACAGGGAGCCAAATACGCGAGAGTTTTATGGTGATAATGGCTTACATTATCATATGACACGTCTTGCCAAAGAGCCTGATGTTTATTTGATTGCAGAAGTAAGTGAAGATCTAGTCGTTAGACCAATTCGTGTATATATTATCAACTTTTTACTTATATCAACTGTAATAATGGCATTAGTAGCATGCTTTATTGGTTATCGTTTATCCAAAAAATTAATTCACCCTTTAACTAAACTCGTAAATTTAGTTCATGGTGTTTCACCACAAGACTTGCCTAAAGGCTTTGCTAAAGATTTCCCCAATAATGAAATTGGCATACTTGCATCTAACTTAGAAACTTCAATGGAAACAATTAATGATTTTGTAAATAGAGAATTGCATTTTACACGAGATGCAAGCCATGAGCTGCGTACACCTATTGCAATTATTAAAAATGCCAGTGAGTTATTAGCTGATGATAAATTGACAGCGGAAGAATCAACAACATTAGTCCAAAGAATCAACCGTGCGACACTACAAATGGAGCAATCTGTTAATACTTTATTATCGTTAGCCCGAGAAGAGAATGCTTCTTCAAAAGCACAAATGGTAAAGCTGATCCCTATTGTTGAAAAAGCAGTAATACAACACGCCTATATATTAACAAATAAGCCTGTTGAAGTAGATATTGATATTGGTATGAATGATCAATTACTGAGTCAGCCTGGCATTCTGCAAATTTTAATTGCAAATTTAGTGAGTAACGCCTTTCAATATACGACTCATGGCACTGTAAAAATTAGCTTTTCAGATAATAAACTCAGTGTATTTAATACAAGTGAAGGGATTGAAGATAAAATAAAAGACTCGGTGTTAGAGCCTTTAATAAAAGGAGAAAACAGTCAAGGATATGGATTAGGCTTATCGATCGTAAAACGTTTATGTGAGCACCATAAGCTTGGTTTGAATATTGAAAACCATGATGATGGTATCTCTATTGTTGTAAGCTTTTAAATTGGTAAAAACATTCTTAATATCAGCGTCATAAATTGTTTTTTATTATGATAAAATTACTCGATGCTAACTTTTGATCAATCAAGAGTTTTAAGGGATTAAAAACCTTTATATTCCCATATTAATATAAATACAATAAACCGATTATAACCGAAGAAAATTGGGCTTTTAAAATGCTAAGTGAAAAGATTATTCGTTGGGGGATCATAGGATGTGGTGCCGTGACAGAAGTAAAAAGTGGTCCAGCTTATCAAAAAACAGAGCGTTTTGAATTAACGGCTGTAATGAGAAGAGATCAAAGCCTTGGGCAAGATTATGCTAAAAGACATAATATTGACAAATATTATGCAGATGCAAAAGACCTCATTAATGATAATGATATCGATGCTGTTTATATCGCTACTCCGCCAGATACACACAAATTATTTGGCTTGCAAGTCGCTAAAGCGGGAAAGATATGTTGTATAGAAAAACCCCTAGCGCCTAGTTACCAAGATTGCTTAGAGATCACCCATGCATTCAATAAAGCAAACCTGCCACTATTTGTTGCATACTATCGTCGTTCGCTGCCACGATTTTTAAAAGTAAAAGCACTCTTAGAACAAGGGCGAATTGGCAAAATTAGGCACATTACTTGGCATTTAAGTAAAGCTGCCAACGAAATAGACTTATCGGGCAAATATAATTGGCGTACAGATAAAAATATTGCTGTTGGCGGATATTTTGATGATTTAGCCAGTCATGGGTTAGATCTTTTTTCTTATCTGTTAGGCGAATATGAAGATGTGAAGGGCATAGGGGTTAATCAACAAAAACTTTACTCTTCCTTTGATTCCGTATCTGCATGTTGGTTACATAAAAATGGCATCACAGGGACGGGGAGTTGGAATTTTGGTGGTAGCGCAAGACAAGATAAAGTTGTTATTTATGGCAGTGAAGGTGAAATGACATTCTCTGTTTTTGACGAATCACCAATTCAAATTGATTCGAACAATAACACGGAAACACTATTCATCGAAAATCCTGAAAATATCCAGCTTTATCATGTACAAAATATGAAAAACCAGCTTTTTTCTGGCACTAAACACCCATCCACTGGTACAACGGCAACACATACAAGTTGGGTGATGGATCAAATTTTAAAAGCGGGTGTTCAGATTTAAAAAGATAAAGTATACAAACCTAAAACAAAAGTTTAAGGTTTAGTTGACGTTTGATGTTACACACTCAAAAGCAGGGTTTTACTTAATCTGACAGATTTATACTCTGTCAGATTCTTAGGAAAAGGCAGATCTTGAAATATTGCAGGTGTGATATTAAATTTATCTCACGGACCTATAAATAACTGCGTTTAACAGCCTTATATACAGTCATTTCAAAATTTACTAAGTAATGCATCTCTTTAATGCGACTTGCTATAAAGTGATTCATTAATTTACTGATATTGTGATCAGCTATAATTAATATAAAAGGCTTTTATTTGCACCATGTTTAGAAATGAATAAAAACATAGGCACGGCCGCTCAAATATAAATACTTAGCCACGTAATTGCGATGTAATAGAGTCTTGGATTGATTTTTCATATTCATTATCGCTAACTAAATCGAGACACAATTCCTTCGTACAATAAGAAACAAACTTTATTTGCTTATTGTCAGCATTTTTTGCAGTTAGTTCATACAGCGTATAAGACTTAAACTGACTTTCATTTACTACAACATCAGTTGAGTTCTTTTTAAAGTCGGCTACTAAATCTATATCATTTAGGCGAAAATTATAAAAGTACATACGATTATGGGAATCTTTACAGGCATATAAAATTGAAAAATCTTTTGCAACTAAGTCTGCCATGGCTTTACAGCTTGAATTTAAAACTAATGAGTCAGGAAGTATTTTTACAACTACTCCGTTTTCTGCTTTAGCAGATAGATTAAAAGTGATGAACAGTAATGCTATGGTGAAAATTTTCATTAAACCTTCCTTGTATTAATAAAGCTCTTATTAAATTTCTAATTTTCAAGGCATGATTTTTACAAAAACATGATTGTAAATTAGTCTATTTTCAACAGTTTTGTTAAATTGCCTCAATTCGGCCGCTATGGTTTTCTAACTAGAGTTACTGCAACTTTGATTTATTTATAATCAGTTTAAACATTAACATATGAAATTGATAGCATTTATTATTTATCTAGCAGACTTCGGTTTTTGATCTTTTAATTTTCATCCTTAAACCATTCAATAGTTTTATTTTTTGAAATTATAAACCTAGCCTCTTTAACATTAGAAGAAAAAGCAATAGCACCTTCTAAGGTTATATTTTCCAATTTACGACGATTAAAGTATGAAGCTAATGTTTTTCCATGGTTTTTTTAGAACTATGGTTTTGAGCTGTTACCCAATATACAATATGAATTAAGGCATCTCTGTGCTTATTTTCAAACGTAATATATAAGCTAAGTGTTCATGAACTTCAGGATCTAAAACTAACGTTTGTCCCATAGAAAAGCTATTAAAATTAGTATGCTCCATATATTATATTGGAACTTTTGTTCATGTAATAACCCCCATGCTTTATCATTTCTTCTATGCTTATTTTACTAACCACCATATACCTTTGTATTAAACTACCACCGAGCAGAATTAGATTAAATTTCATTATTTAAAAGCTAATTTTTTTGATTCCTCTTCAAAACTATCTTCCAACATTATTATTTTTTTGTGTTCATGAGTAATTTTATCTCTACCCCCTTTTTCATTTTCGGCGCTAATATACGTATAGGAAAACGCTATTTTTTTGTATGTTTCAAATAACTTAAAGACTATTTCATTTTGTGTTGCTTCCAAAGTTTTACATTTTTCTAGTCACTCTAAATTAGATTTATAGGAGTTTATCTGGTCCCTAAAAACCCTAAAGTTATACCTTTGGGCTTCTGTAAATTTATCAGCAACCTCACTGTAAAAAGCATCAAGTACAGGGGTTAATATAGGAACAGATACTGAATATATGAAATTATTATTGTGTCTATAATTTAGAGAAGTCTTTTTGGCTGAATCAACTCGCTCAGAAAGTAATTTTTCGATATCTTCCAACTCAAGCTCTATTGCTTTTTTAACTTATTGACTCTCCATTTAGATTTTAATAACTCTGTAAGTTGAGACAGTACCCAACCTGTTAAGAGAGCAACTATAGCAACTTGTAATCTATCCATAATATATACTTTGAAGTATTTCTAGATCTGGCATTCAATTATACCTTTTAGCGTTCAGCCTTAGTAATTTTGATACTGGTGTTATTAATACAATAAAATAATCTAAACTAATGAGCATTCGTAAAGTAGATTGTAAATGTAATCTATTTTACATGTAATGTTACTTTTACACGTTTTCGGGGTTAGGTTTATACTTTTATGCTGATTGATTTAATTTAGCCGAGCAGAACAGAACAGCCTAAAGTGATACAAAAAAGCACAGTTAGCGTTTTTTGTGAAATAGACTTAGTTCTTTTGGGATATAGCTTGGCGACACGTAACTCCAAAACCTACATACTGATAGTATCGTATTCTACACCTGTAGCTTAGCTAACCTCTACAAGGTTTATAAAAGCTTGATGCTGGTAATTGTTTATTACTGATCTTAAATTGATAAATAGTCATGAAATTCCCTTTAAAGTGAAACGCTATTTTCAGCACCTTAAATAAATAATATGCATTGTTCATATGCTAGTAGGCTGTAACTTAAAGTTATGAAATGACATTAAAGTTTGCTCAAAAAATATTAAGATTAAATGCTTAATATTAATAAATTTAATTTATTATTTGATGTAACCAGTAATAGATATTATATATTTATTATTGACGTAATATTTTAGCGTTATAAATACTATCTTATAAACAAACATTGGTTTGTACATTTAAATTCAAGACTAACTCACATGTGGATATTATGGACAATAAAACGTTAACTAAAGCTTTATTAGTATTTATTACTGTTTTTAATTTATCTTCATGTTCTGAAGATAAAGAAACAATACAAATTAACACAATTCAAATAAATGGCTTATTGCTCAAAGGTACACTTTCAAATACACAAGTTATTATTTCTGACTCAGATAGAAAAATCGTTTGGCAGGGAAAATCAAACTCCATTGGTGAGTTTATTGCACATGTAGATTTAGGATCTGATAGTTATTACTTGATAGAAACAAATTTAACTCTTGGTTCAGAAATTATCTGTGATGCTCAGTTATGCCGTAACGCAAGTGGTGACGTTATTGCCGATTTTGGCACAAAAGTTCCGTCTGAAAATTTAGGTGAATTTAACATCTCGACGATTGCTACGAGCTCTAAAATCATTAATAACCTCCAATTAAATAGCCTTACAACTTTGACGAGCAACCTGATCCGAAGCCAAATTGTAGCTGACATACCATCAACACTTTTTAATGAGATCGCGTTATCAGCAAGCAATTTGATCCTGCTTTCTTTTGGACTCAATTCAGATCAAGATATTAATCTATTGAATGTAAATCTCAGTAATCTTAATCAAGATACAGAACAATTAAATGATGATTTTAGGCTATTGAGCATCATTAACGCTGCAATGGCCTCTGATATATCACAATTGAATCAAATATCTTCGAAAATAAATGATTTATATTTATCTCCTAGCAATACTAACCACATCGAAGAATTAAACCGATTAAAAAGCAACCTGATAGGTTATAGTTTGAACTTATCTTTATCAGGTCATCTTAACGCAATACCAGATACTGAAATTGACATACTTTCAAAAGCGAAAACATCAGAAATCGAGTTGTCAAAATATAAAGAATCCCAAGAAACACTTGTTAATTTAATAACTAAGGCTAAAGCTGTGCCTGGAGGAGGCAGCTAACATAATGTAGAAGGAAGGAAAAATGAAAACAGTTGGTCTTTTAGGCGGTATGAGTTGGGAGTCCACAGCAAGTTATTATAAAACAATCAATGAGGGGGTTAAACACTCTCTTGGAGGCTTACATAGCGCCAAAATCGCGATGGTAAGTGTTGATTTTCATGAAATTGAACAACTTCAACATAAAGGAGAGTGGGGGGAAACAGCGTCAATCTTAACCTCTGCAGCACAATCTATTGAATCAGCTGGTGCTGATTTTTTATTAATATGTACCAATACTATGCATAAAGTTGCAGTCGATATCCAAGCCAATATTTCTATACCTTTATTTCATATAGCAGATGCCACAGCTCAAGAGTTACAAGTTGATGGCATCACTAAAGTCGGTTTGCTTGGTACACGCTTTACAATGGAGCAAGACTTTTACAAAAGCCGATTGATAAATCATTTTAATATTGATGTCATAGTACCTGACTCAGATCAACAAACGATAATTCATAATGTTATATATAATGAGTTGTGCCTTGGAATTATTAATATTGATTCTAAAAAGCAATATCTGAATATTATAAATGATTTATTTAGACAAGGCGCACAGGCGGTTATTTTAGGCTGTACAGAAATTGCATTATTAGTAAAACAAACAGATACAAATGTGCCGCTATACGATACAACACAAATACATGCTAATGCGGCCGTGAAAATGGCGTTAGGTTTCCTGTAATTAGATGGTCGTTCAGCGGCCTAAAAGGCGCTTTTGAGGATTTCCACTTTGTTGTTCTGTCAGTTCTAGCGGCAATAACCATTAATTAGCTGAAATGCCTAGAATTGCAAACTCTCATAAGCTCTGAGTAGCCATTTATTTATAGGAATTGGTATTTATAATGAACAGTTTTGATCATTTTGTTTTTGCACGAATTTTTCATATCATAGGTATCGTTTTATGGATTGGCGGCGTTGCATTTGTCACCTTGGTTTTAATACCTTCCTTAAAAAGAATCGATGAAAAATCTAAACGCATGGATTTATTTGAATCATTAGAGGGCGCTTTTTCACTTCAGGCAAAATTTACAACTTTGATAACAGGCATATCAGGGTTTTACATGATTGCATATTTGGATGCATGGGATAGATATCTACAAATACAATTTTGGTGGATTCACTTAATGACTTTAGTATGGCTAGTGTTTACATTAGTATTATTCGTTTTTGAACCGGTATTTTTACATAAATGGTTTCACCAAAAAGCTAAATTAAACTGCGATAAAACATTTAATTACTTACATTTTATGCATGTTGTATTACTGTCTATTAGTATAATTTCAATTTTTGCTGCTGTAGCAGGCGCTCATGGTTTAAGTGTTTTTTGACGCTATTCGATTAATCCCATTCCGATATATCTTTCAATTATTTTGAAGTATGCTTTTGAATGATAAAAGAATGAAAGCTCCTTATTAAAATTTTCTCTTAAATTTTTATCATGGAAGCCTATACTCGCAGGTACTTGCGGAATAAGGTTATGCTCTGTAAAAATAGATGTGTCTCTATTGTGGTTTTTTAATCTGAAATAATAATAAAAAATATATTTATCTAATACCACATAGTCAAACCTATCTTTAACAAGTAAATCAGATAATACACTCATATCAACCATTTCTTGATACTTAGGGGTATTAGCTAACAATGTAAACTCTGGGCCAAAATACCCAGGCGCTCCTTGAAAAGTTGCAATAGAAGCACCTTTCAAATCACGTAAACTCGTTGGATTTAACTTATTTCTTTTAAGCGAAAATACCATAGGTTTATATTGCACTATTGGATCACTCGTATAAAAACCCTTCTCATCTTGTTGCCAAAAAATAGGTGCTATCGCATCATATTTATGTGAAATAACAAGATGTTTTCCTCTTGCTAAACCTGGAAATTCAAATTTTACGGAATAACCTAATTTAAATAAAATAGCTTGTATAATATCTAGGTCTATACCATGAAAACTGCCTCTCACCATATGAGGTGGCCCCTCACTAGATGCAATAACAAGTGTTTCGTTTTTAGCAAAACAAGTATTTGCAGGTATGATAAGTAAGAATAGTATTACAAGATAGTGCATATTTAGTTTGTTTTAATTCAATCCTTTAAATTAATCATAGACTAATTGTTTTTTCTTTGAGTTTTTAATAAATTTAATTTTTTACATATAATGAACGTAGACAATACGATTTTGCTTTGCTCTAATGAGGCTAAGTTTAGATACACTTTTGTTAATAAATAGGTCATTGCTTGATTAATATGAATGCTAAAAAGCAAAATTTGCTAAAGCAGTTAACATTAATTTTTATGTTAATCATATTCGCCTGCCAACTAAGTTCATTAACAAATAATAACGCAATACAATACCCTAGTGATAAACACCCAATGGGCATTGAAGTCAGCCATCATCACACCCATGGGCATGAACACTTAGATAACAACACAAATAACTTAATTCAAAATCTAGACTCTGATTTTCAGCATCACGAACACGCAAAACATTCGCACACGGTATATTTCCCGCCAAGTAATCTCGCTATAGCCACCCCATATAATCAATCTTTAAGTATCATAGGTTTTAGTAAAAATTATAAAAATCTCACGCACGCACCACCCATACCGCCTCCAACTGTTTAACTTTACTTTCTTAAAATAACAATTAATAAAATAATGCCTTATCTATTTATAGATAAAGGTATCTTTTTAAACTCATATAAAAAATATGTAGAAGTAACTATGAAAGAAATATTAATAAAAAATAGGTGTTATTTATGAATATCTCATCTAAAAATGTCATGTATTTTATAATCTTACTGACAACAGTGCTGGCTTCATTTTCAATATTTGCCCATGGTGTAGATGAAAACACAAAGCAGTTTTTGACAAATAATCAAGGGGTTTCAATTATTCCCTTTATCTATATTGGTGCTAAACATATGGTGACCGGATATGATCATCTTTTGTTTTTAGTAGGCGTCATATTCTTTCTATTTAAAACAAAAGATGTGGTGATTTATGTCAGCTTATTTACTGTAGGGCATAGCATCACGCTATTATTTGGTGTTTTAAATGATGTTCAAATAAATGCTTATTTAATTGATGCCATTATTGGTTTATCTATTGTGTATAAAGGGTTTGATAATTTAGGCGGTTTTAAAAAGCTCTTTAACTGTCAACCCAATACCCAAGCAGCAGTGATGATTTTTGGTTTATTTCATGGATTTGGATTAGCAACAAAAATTCAAGAGTTCCAGTTACCACAAGATGGGCTTATAACAAATATTATTGCATTTAATATCGGCGTAGAAATTGGTCAATTTTTAGCTTTAGGTTTAGTACTCATATTGATGAACTTTTGGCGAAAACACACCAGCTTTATGCAGTTTTCAACTGCAGCAAACACCCTATTAATGAGCGGTGGTTTGATGCTAGTAGGTTTTCAGTTAACAGGTTATTTCGTCAATATTTAAAGGATAAAGAAATATGAATACAATTAAAGTACCAATCCATTCTACAAAAACCTTAATAAAGGCAAGTTTACTCGCTTCAGTTATTGCTAGTGTTTTACTTATAACGTGTATTTTACCATCAGAGTATAATATTGACCCAACAGGGGTAGGTGAAGCTTTAGGCTTAACCAAATTATCTCAAACAGCTGGTATTCCTAAGTCTTTAAGCACACCAAAAAGTAACAGTGGAGTTGGTGTTAAACCTAAAAGTGATATTGTACAAATCGAAATCCCAGCAAATAAAGGTATTGAGTACAAATTATTAATGGATAAACATGCGCACCTTGAATATAAATGGCAAACAGATGGCGCAGAGTTATTTTTTGATTTTCATGGAGAGCCCAAAGGTGACACAACAGGTTACTTTGAGAGTTTTTCTATTACAACGTCAAAGGACATGAAGGGAAGCTTAACAACCCCATTTGAAGGCTCTCATGGCTGGTATTGGAAGAATTCAACTGACGAGCCTGTTGTTGTTACACTTTCTATTAAAGGGGTTTATACAATCAAAGGATAAAAAACATTTAAAATCAGCCTTGATAATTCAGGGCTGATTTATATATGAGTATTAGTAGTTAATCTTTACTTTTAGTTAAAAGTTGTGACAAAACTTCAATTTGCGATTGTAGTTCTTTTACCTGCCCTGTAGTGGCAGGCTTGTCATCTTCATCTTGTTGCTCAGCTGCAAAATCTGCACTTTCTTTAGTCATTACTTCAAGTACCACGCCAACCATCATATTTAAAAAGATAAAAGCTGTTAAGAAGATAAAGCTCAGATAATAAATCCAACTTAAAGGGTAAACTTCCATTGTTTCATACATAACATCAGTCCAATCCTCAAAGGTTGCAATTCTAAATAATGTCAGCATGGCAATCGATAAGTCTCGCCATAACGTTTCATTTATATTCGTAAAAAGCATACTGCCAATCGCTGCATAAATATAAAAAATAACAAACATGAGTAAAGCAATATAACCCATTCTTGGGATCGCTTTAAGTAAAGCATTAACCAACATTCGAAGCTCTGGGATCATAGATACTAAACGCAGCACTCTAAATACACGTAATAAACGAGCGATAAATATAGTGGAGCCAGCAACAGGAACTAAACTACCCACTACGATTATTACATCGAATATATTCCAGCCTTTAGAGAAGAACTTTTTAAAATCATTCAGTGCGATGTACCTGATAATAATTTCAACTAAAAAGAAAACGGTAATACCTGTGTCTAAAATTATTAGCGCACGATCAAACCATGGAGGTAATTCATATGTATGTGCTCCAACACTTAATGCGGATACGACAATGACAAATATAATGATTGACTGAAATAGCTTACTATTATCAAGACGTTCAAATAGTAATTTTAATGAAGATAACATGTTTGTTTCCATGAAAAAATAAGTAAATAACAAGAAGGAAATTAAGTGATATATATGATTAACTTATTAAAAAAATGACTCCTATTAAAATATTTTCGGTGAGTTTAAATAGTTCTTATATTCAAATCAAATATCAATTGTTACTAAGTTTGAAATATTCCAAATAGGTAAATATATGCTATTGTTTTTTAATTCAATTCCATTTAACTATTAACAATGAATAAATTACTCATATTACTATTTTTCTTCTCTAGCAGTTTATTTGCAGAAGTCATTCAAAAAGATAAACATGGTTTTAAAATCATAATTAAAAAAACTGTAAATGTTAGCTCTAGTGCCACTTACAAACAGTTTTTAAATATTAGTCAGTGGTGGAATAAAGACCATACTTGGTTTGGTAAATCAGAAAACCTTACATTAGAACCCAAAGCAGGAGGATGTTTTTGTGAAAAATCCAAGGGTAGGGAAGTACTTCATATGACAGTGTCATATGTTGACCCCAACACTGAATTAAGAATGATAGGCGGGTTAGGCCCATTACAAATCATGGGTGTTCAAGGAGGTATGAGCTGGAAATTTTCAGCCATAACACAAACAAAGACTGAGATAATTCACACCTATCAAGTTGTAGGTTTTATGCCCGAAGGTCTAGATAAATTAGCTGCTGTAGTAGATAAAGTACAAAGCAGCCAAGTTGATTCACTTATTACACAATTAAATTCTAAACATTTAAAATAAACGATTATTTATTCTAAGGAATTCCAGTGTTTCGCTGTTGATATTGCTTGAATAAATAATGGCCATTGTTGTAATTTAGTTTGGTATTCTCCGGCTTTACCTTCAAGTTCAATACCGTATGCTGATAATCTAAATGCAAGTACAGCATAAAAAGCATCTACTGGAGTTGCTTTTTCAAACATGAAATTGCCTTGAGCATTATCAAAAATATGTGTTAAACGTATAATTTCTTTATTTAAGGCTTCACTCAATTTGACAGGTTCTACTTTGTCTAAACTAAATGGGCAATTTGCTCTTAAATTCATGAAGCCTGAATGAAGTTCGGCACATAAACTGCGAGACAATGCTTTTTGCTTTTTAGATTCAGGATAGATATTTGTTATGTCATTTACATATTCACAGATAGCTAACGAATCATGAATATGTATGTCATTATCGAGTAGTACCGGCACTAATAGTGTATCTGAGAATTGAGAGATCTTACTTTGGTAATTGTCTTTTTCAAGGTTTATTACAATTTCATTAAACTCTAACTTTGCAATCTTTAAACATAACCAAGCTCTTATTGACCACGTAGAGTGTGTTCCAACTACCAAATCTAACTTAGGCACAATTTGATTCCTTTCTTAAATTATTTAATATTTCAACAGTCCCTATTAGATAACATAGCCCGACAAAAAACCATACAATTGCAGCAATAAATTCCCACATATCAAAGCCAAACTGTATCAAGTATGGAATGACAATCGAAGCCCTGATCAAACACAAACTTGTTATCACAATCAGCGCTGTTTTAAGTAAAGGAAGCTGCCTAATGACGTGAATAGCAGATAGTGCATATAAACTACAAATAAACATTAAAGTCGCAATTAAAACTGCAGATACAGGTGCAAGCCAAGTTCCTTGTTTTGCAGAATCTATAATTTCTTGTGGTGCTCTGGCAAATTCAAACCAAGATGGTCCCCCGATAATACATAATAAATGCCAAATCGCTGCACAAAAGGCGATTGAAGCGCCTAAAAGTAATAATTTTAATTGCATGGCTAATTTCAAAAAAAATATCTCCTCAAATTCACTTTATTGTACCTTTAACGATCAAATTTCAACAATACTATGTTATGCTCAGGTTTACTTTATGTAACAAGATGTTTTATACATATAACTAATTTACTTATCTAAAAGGAATTAAAATGAAAAAATATAAGAACTTATTACTTGCAGGTGCGACTTTTGCTCTATGTACCGGTTTTTTTGGTGGTGATGACTATAATTTTAAAAGCTCTAAATCAGAAGGAATTGGCTCTTTTAAAGTTAATTTACCATACGTAAAATATGAAAAATACTTTGGTTATGTTGATACTAATGTAAAGCCAGATGGTAAATATAAAAATAAAGATGCATATTATTTATATTTATGGGTACCTGCTGCAATAGATGAGCTAGGTGTTTCTATGGTTTCTCCAGCGAAAGATAAACCTGGGAAAAAAGATTTTGTTCATTCAATATTCAAAAAAAGTATGAAAAAAGATAAAAAGGCATATTTTGATACTTACTTAGTTTTAGACAAACTAGACATATTGGATCCTAAAAAAATTAAAAATGGTGGTAAAGTTGTCAAAACACTAAAAACAAATGACGATAGTAGTGAACTACCAAAAAACCCTGGTGGCAAAAAATATAACTCTATATTACGACATGAATCTAAAATCAGTAGCCCAACAGAGTCATTAGTGCGTGGTGTATACCGTGTTTCTTTCACTTCTTTTAGAGGTAAAGTTAAAGGTTCATATATGGCAACTATCGGAAGTAATATCCCTGGTATAAAAGTGGCTAATTCTCTCGAACAATTAAACACGCTCGTGAATGAATAATATTCAAATCTAATTACTGAAATAAATAGGCCGCTATAATTTATAGCGGCCTTTCTTTTATCTATATTATTACCAATTTAAAGTTTAAAATTAATCTATGTAATACCAACCCCAATAAATATGTGATCAATCTAAATATAATTTTTAGGAATAAAATGCAAAGCCAATCAAATCAAGACCAAATAGACATGGTTGACTCTTTAAAATCAATTGCGACTGAAGGGCAAAACATCGATACCTTAGATATCGATTTATTAGATTCTTTAGGTGTTGTAACAAAAATAAATAATGAAGATCAAAAAGTGGCTGATGCTGTTAAAGACATTTTGCCAGAAATAGCAAAAGCAGTTGATGAAATTGTTATTGCCTTTAACAATGGTGGCCGTTTAATTTATATAGGTGCGGGTACCAGTGGTCGTTTAGGTATTTTAGATGCGGTTGAATGTCGCCCTACATTTAGTGTTTCTGATGATAAGGTGGTTGGCATAATTGCAGGTGGTCAAACTGCAATTCAAAGTGCTGTAGAAGGCGCTGAAGACAATACAGAATTAGGTATTCAAGATTTAAAAGATATTAATTTAACGTCTAAAGACGTATTAGTTGGCATCGCAGCCAGCGGTCGTACTCCATATGTTATTTCAGCGATGAATTATGCAAAGCAGATTAACTGTAGCGTAGTAGGTGTGACTTGTAGCCCAAATCAAGGTGTCTCAGATGTAGCTGATATTGCTATATGTGCCCAAGTAGGTCCTGAAGTATTAACAGGTTCAACTAGAATGAAATCAGGTACGGCACAAAAGCTTATTTTAAATACATTGAGCACAGCAAGCATGATCAGGATAGGTAAAATATATAAAAACCTCATGGTTGATGTAAGTGCTACCAATGAAAAATTAAATGCACGTGCAATTCGTATTGTTATGCAAGCAACTGAGTGTGATTTTGATACTGCAAGCACCGCATTAATAAATGCGCAATCGAATACTAAATTAGCAATATTAAATATATTAACAGGTGTTTCAATAGATGAGGGCGCGAAGCTTTTAGAACACAGTGCTGGATTTTTAAGAAAAGCAATTGATACCAATACAAGTGTATAAATTTCAATCGATATTTGTTGATTATAAAATAGCAAAAAAGTTTAAAACACAAAGCGAGTTAAATTAATTAACTCGCTTTAAATTAATCTAAAATGTTATCTAGACTGGCTGTAAATCTTGTCGTCTAAATAAAGGGGCAAAATTACTTAAGAAGCCAGCAATGAAAATACACCCTAATATGTACCATAAGGTAAAGTCTTCATCTATTTCTTTAACTTGCTCTTTCACTTCTTCTAGTTTTTGACCTGTGACTTGTTCAACCTTTTGCTGTGTATTCGGATTTGCTTGTTCAGGGGTAGCTTGTGATTGCATATTCGCTAAAGCCAAAGCAGCCAAACCAAAACCAGCATTTTGATTTTGAACATAATCAGTAAACTTTTGATTATCAGTTGCTACGTCATGTTCATTTGCTATTTCGGTATAGGTTTCTAGCATCTTTTTAATTGTTGCATCATCAGCTTGCCAATAACCTTTACGCACAGCTTCAAGCATGCGTTCAATGATTTGGGCTAGTGCTTCAGCATTATGTTTATCAAAAAATTCTCGCATTTGCATATCGTATTTATCATCAACATAAACTTCAAAGAATTCTTGCCATTGATCGTCTCTTACGGCCTCAGGTGTCATTACTTCCCAGCCCCACATATTATTCATACGATCTAATATTGCGGTTGCGCCGGCATAACCCGAATCTTGCATCGCTTGTATCCAACGTGGGTGAAAGTATCGACTGCGCATTTCTTGGTTTAAGAAATCTTTCATTGTTTGCGCTTTAACATTATCTTTACGGCGTAAGTTTGAAACATACATCTCAGGCGTTTTACCATCTAAATGCCTAACAGCTAATCCTATGCCACCAAAATATTGAAATGGGTCATCATTAGTCATAAGAGCATAAAGGTTTGTCGAGCGTGAAAATATCACGCCATCAGTACCAGATAATACCTGATTATAAAGTTTCGTATCTGATACATTTTCACTCCAACGACTTTCATCTTTACCAAACGCATAACCCATGCGATCTAGGTATAAGTTAGCCAGTTTACTGTCATCTTCCCAGGTATCTGACGCTAAACTTGTTGACGCTAAGCCAGTGCCGTAGTTACCCGTTTCATTAGAGAAAATACGAATAGAAGATAAATAATCAGCATCTTCTTCGCTTTTACCTTGCTCTATCAGACTTTGTTTTACGGTATTTGCGTGACGATATACAAAATTATTATCTTCTTTCAATTTTGCTATTTTATCTATCGCTTCTGCAAGCCAAAGCATTACATTTGGAAACGCATCACGATAAAGACCTGTGGCAGAAATAACAACATCAATACGCGGGCGTTTCAACTCACTATAAGGAATAACCTCAGTACCAGATACATTACCTTGTCGATTCCATTTTGGTCTTAAACCTAATGCATGAAGTATTTGCGCTTCTAATGCGCCATGATGTCTCATTGTTTCTAATGACCAAAGTGAAAATGCTAATTTCTCAGGATAACGACCATGATTTTCAACATAGTCAGCTATCGTTTGATCCATCAATTTAACACCAGCTTCATATGCTTCCTTGGACGGCACTTTTGCAGGATTAAAACCAATTAAGTTACGGCCAGTCGGTGCTGCTTGTGGGTTTCTAATTGGGTCTCCACCATAACTGACTGGAATATATTCGCCAGATAACGCTCCTAATAAGTTTTTAATTTCAGCTATTTTGGCAAAGTTATCCCAGTAAGTTTTAGCTTCAGTTAAATAAGGGGTTATTGTATCTGGTATGTTGTTTAAAGGTTTATTATTAATATAAGCATGTAATAGCTGAAAGCCATCAAGTGCCTGTAATTTTACAACATCACGTTCATCTTTTTTTAATGCTTCAGAAATTGCAATACCTGAATTGAGCTCATATTTAGCTGCAAGCTGTGCAAAATTATCACCTAACATTTGGATCATCGTGCTATATAAATGTGCTTCTTGAGGTAATAAACCAAATATGTGAACACCTAAAGGTTGGCTTTGCTGCGCTAACTCATTTAAATGGTCTTGTATTTTGCTGATATTTTCATCAAAGCTTTGACTCAGGTTTTCTGGTGTTAGTTCAAGATCTTTCAATAGATTAAGCTGTGAAGCCGCAGTAATAATTTGTTGTTTAGTATTTTCTTTCGTTTGCCCTTGTTCGAGTACCACGAAATTACTGATTAATTCATTAAGCTTCGCAACCTCGGTATAAAGTCCTGCTTTAGCAAATCCGGGCGTAAGATGACTGATCATAGTTGCACGGCCACGACGTTTAGCCTGCATGGCTTCTCCTACATTATCTATAATATAAGGGTAGAAGACAGGTAAGTTACCAATTGCCAAACTAGGTGCATCATATACAGATAAACCACGTTCTTTACCAGTCAACCACTCTTGTGAGCCATGAGTACCCAAATGAATATAAGCATTAGCGCCAAATACTTCACGGGTATAGAGATATATCGCTAAGTAACTATGATTAATTGGGGTTTTAGTGCTGTGATATAAAGAAGAGTGCTCTTTTGCATCTTTACCACGCACGCCTTGTGGTAATACAATTAAGTTTCCAAGCTCCATTCGAGGGATCACAAAAGCTTGTTCGCCATTATGATTTGCTAACATAGCATTTTCTTCAGGCTTTCCCCAACGCGCAACAATAGGGTCCGAAACATCTTTTGGTAATGCATTAAACCAGTTTAGGTAAGTAGAAAGCGGTAACCAATCTGCAAGACCTTGCTCAATAAGTCCTTGTGTATCTTCATTACGATAATAAGGACGTAATAATTTACCCGCATTTTCTATTAAGGTTTCAGTTGATTTAGGGTTAACTTGATAACCTTGCGCTTTCATTTCTTTAGCAATTTCATTGATTGATGATGGCACGTCTAGAAATGCAGCACCGATATTTTTTTCACCTGGCGGATAATTCCAGATAAATGTTGCTACTTTTTTATTGTTGTTGTTTATATGCGCTAAATTGGCATGATTATAAGCGCGTTCCACTAACGCCTTTAGTTGTGCGGGCATAACTTTTTTTATGCCTTTCTCATTTGAAGCAATAATAGTTGGATCTGTACTGCCAGTATCTTCAGGCATCACTAAAAAGAAAGGTGTAAGTGAAGGAGAAACACCTGCATTATCAGTTTTAAATTCTTCTGCTGTTCCTTCAGTATAATTAAGGGCATGGATCACAGGCACACCAATTTTAGTAAATTCAGCTTTGCGTTTTTCAACAAAATGTAATGAACGATAATTAATTAGCAGGTCAATTCTTGCTTTATTGTTATCATCTAATAAAAGTTCAGGATACGTTAAATCTTCATCATTGCCTTCAAAAAACACACCAAATGCTTTAGCACCTTTAGCTTGAAGGTCATTAATAATGGCATCAACTATCTGTTGTTGTTCATAATCAACAACAGATCTATGCATTGCGATTGCAATGACTGGTTTATCATTTTTTGGTTGTAGCCAGTTATAAAATTCAGTTTCATTTGCAGTAACTAAACCATTCAGATCAGTATGGTATAAACCCACATTCGGAACTAAAATAGGTTTCGGTGCTGCTTGAGTGCTTAATTTGAAAACATTAGTTGCTAAATATTGCATCAAGTTAGCGTAGTTAATTCTCCCAGCATTATTATAATATTCACCTAATGTCTTTTGTTGTAATGCAGGTAAACCTTGGTTCATATTTTTATTATTTAAATCACCCAGAGATACAACCGGTACATTTTTAAATTGTTGTAAATGGCCCTGATATTTAGCAAACATATATTTAGATAGGGCAGGGTTAATACCATCTAATAAAATTAATTGTGCATTTTCCCAAGCTGCTTTGACTTCTTCTTCAGATTTTCCCTTAGTAGAAAAATTGGTAAAGTTAAATGGTTGATCTTTAGCAAGAGAAACAAGTAAATCACCTTTCGCTTTTGCCGCATGACCAGACATCATAAGTAATACATCTGGCTTTTGTTGTGCTTGCACTAATAAGGAGAACCCCATTAATAAGCACAGTACTAAATAACGCATTAAAGTTTTGCTCCTGTTTTAGCTTTTTCATCACCTTCTGGTACATACACAAAGCTGCCATCAGCCATTTTATATGCAATGCCCGCACGCGCGCCTTCACCAGAGCCGATAGTATCGTTTGCTTTATATTGTTTAATTTCTTTACCTTCTTTAACGATAATTTCCATATTAGGTTTGCCGGCATTTTTAACGACTGTGACATTATCTGCAGAAAAGGTACTTAACGGGTTTTGTGCAATCGCGATTAATAAAGCCGCTATGATCACCAAAAATACATCTACTAAATTAACCGCACTTACGATGGGATTAAGTTCTTCATCTTCATCTAAAAAACGCATAATTTATTCGCCCTTTATTTTTCTGATATTAATGATCTCTTGTGCAAACCAACGTTTTTTAACTGATGCGGGCCAAAATGTAATAGTTGATATCACTAAACCCCAAATAACAGCAGCAAATGCAATAATTAAGTTTTCACTGATCCCTTGAATATTACCATCTGCTAATGATTTTAATGCTGGACCCATAGGGATCATGGTTGCGATAAGGCCTAACATAGGTGCGATACGCGTCACAATTCGCAGTGTTTCTAACTTTTTAAGGGCATAAACTTCGATTTCATCTTCTGAAGCTGTAGGATTTTTAATGAAATAGTTATGAATTGGAAAACCGATAAATTGATTTTTATTCTTAATTTCTACATCTTTAAAATAACTTAAGTAATTCTTTTTGCGTATTAAATACTGGGATATAAATCGACCTAAGATATAAATCGCATATATAAATAGTACAAGTATGGCGACTAAGACGGGTGCCATAAGGATTTCTGACACATTGGCCATTAAGGTTTCTATTAGTTGAATATTCACTTTGCTACATCTCTTTTTTAAAGTGAGGGAAATTTAAATGATTTCCATAAATAGATCAATAGCACGAATGATAATAATTATTATTTGTGTTGATCTTTTGGCTTATTTAAGTATTATTCATGCCATTAAATAGTTAAAACAACAAAATTAGTAATTATTACCCAAAAGGAAAACATAAATTATGTTTAAGCCAAACCTTGCGCTTGTACCTCTGGCAGTTTCAGCTGCTTTATTTTCGGCTAACAGCTTGTCTCAAGAAAGCGGTGCACATAATAAAGACACATTTGAAACAATAGTGGTAAGTGGCACTCGAACTGAAAAACATCTAAAAGATGTTGCTGGCAGTATATCGGTGATCACAAGTGATGATATTGAGAAGCAAGTTATTGATGATATGAATCAATTATTTAAATATGATCCCAGTGTGCAAGTAACAGGCTCTATTGGCTCTGCACAAAATTTTATCGTGCGTGGTATGGGCGGTGATCGAATTTTAATGATCAAAGACGGTATGCGAATGAATGAAGGCTATGGTGCTAATGGTCTTAATGATATTGTTGGCCGAGGTTTTATTGATACTGACACTTTAAAACAAGTTGAAGTTGCCAAAGGCGCTTCTTCATCTCTTTATGGATCAGATGCATTAGGTGGTATCGTTGTTTTTACAACAAAAGATGCCAGTGATTATTTGTCTAGTGATGAAAAATTTGGTGCTAATGTAAGAGTAGGTATGAATAATGATGGTGATCAGACAAATATAGCAACCACCTTTGCTTATCAAGCCGACAAATTTGAACATGTTTTAAATATGGTATTACGTGATGGTGAAGAACAGCAAAACTATGACGAATCAAAACCACAACTTGATATTGGATCTAAAAGCTTTTTCTATAAAGGTAAATATAATATCAATAACACTGACTACTTAGTGTTAAGTGCTGATTTTTGGCAACAAGATGTTGAGGGTGATATAGCAGATGGTTTATTAGGTAACTTTCGCGGACTTGAAGGTTATGACATAATCGCTGAAAGTAATGATAGCGAAAAAACAAATCGCTCTTTTCAAATACAATATCACAGTGAATCTGCCACACAATTTTACGATCAATTAAACCTATCACTTTATAACAACTTTACGCAGCAAAAAGACTCTGAATATGGCCAAATCGATATTGATGCTAATTTTGGTTACCCATTAATAGAAATTAGAGATATGTGGAAAAATTCAGATTATCAGCAAGATACTTTTGGATTTTTGTCTAATGCTAGTTTAAAAGTGAATGATCAACATACCTTAGGTTATGGCTTAGATATTGAAAAATCAGAGTCTTTAAGAACAGAGTTCAAACTATATTCTGTTGAAGGTGTGCCAAAAGGTGGTTATCCACAAAGTTCAGAAAAATTTCCTGAAACTGAAGTACAAAGAGCTGGTGTATATATAAATGATGAAATGTCATTTATGGATGGAGATTTAATTGTTACGCCAGGTATCCGTTATGATAGTTATAAAATGGATCCGATTAACACCACTAGTGAGACTGGCAATAACTATAAAAGCTACGATGAAAACAACTTGTCATTTAACATAGGCTCACTTTATTACGTATCTGACGCCTTATCTGTATTTGCTCAATATGGTCAAGGTTTTAAAGTACCAGCTTATGATTTAGCCTATATTGATCATGATAATTCAATCTATGGTTATAAAGTTGTGCCTGCTGAAGATGACTTATCACCAGAAAAAAGTGATAGTTTTGAGATAGGTTTAAGAGGTCATGTTGGTGACTTTATTATCAATGGTGCTGTTTTTTATGACCAATTTGAAGATTTCTTAGCGACCCAATTAATTGATGTTGAAACAAGTATTAATCCTTATTCTGGAAAAGAAACTGAAGTGTTAGTTTATCAATATCAAAATATTGATGCCGTAACAATTAAAGGGATTGAACTTGGGATCAATTATTTAGTGAGTGACCGCACAACCTTATTTGTAAATGGTAGCTACCAAGATGGTAAAGATGATAATTCCGGTGAATATATCCAAAGCATCAGTCCATTATCTGGTAATGCAGGTATCAATTTTGATGGTAACAACTGGTCTACAGAGCTTATTGCTAATTGGGCTCAGAGCATGAAGAAAGTAAATGATGGTGAAAGTGAAGTAGCCGGTTATGTTTCATTAGATTGGTTAGTAAACTACCAAATAAATGATCAATTAGGTATAAACGTTGGTGTAAATAACGTGCTAGATAAAGAATATGTTCGTTACAGCAATATTGCAGGCCATAAAGGAACTGGAGATAAAAGTTACTTTGCAGAACCAGGGCGTACGTTATCTGCAAAAATGCGTTTTAAATTTTAGAACTTAATTTATTAAACAAAATATGACGACAGTTTTAAGAACTAGGTCGTCATATTTTTTTATCAAGTCAGAATTAGTAATAATCGTTTTCTTAATTTACCTCAAAAACATTCAGTGAATCACCTTTACCAGCAGTTACAATTAAGTATTGTCCATCAGTCGATAAAGTAACAGATGATGCACCAAGTAGATTATTTTCATTAAAATCTAAATTGTTTATCGTATCCTTGAATGTGAGCGTGCCATCTACATTTCTAGAAAAAATAGATAAAGCATTGTCGTTTTCAGCTACAACATATAATAATTTATCATCGTGACTCATTAAAACACTACCCGCACCGTCAAGACCTGTGATTTGCTCACTTTTAATTGATTCTAAGTAACTTAATTTACCCTGATGGTCTTGATTAAACACTACAATCGCGCCACTGGCGCATGCTACGTATAAATATTCACCATTGTTAGAAAATACAATACTCTGTGGTTTATCTAAGTTATTAATACCATTAGCGTCATTTACTAGGCTTTGCTCTAAACGAAATGTATTATCTTCTTCTCTTATAAAGTAATTAATTACATTCTCATTAAAACCAGCAACAGCAAGATAATTATCATCTGGTGATAAAGCCACATCAACAGCACCTTTTAAGCCAAAATTGATGTTATCTGTATCTTTAATGGCATGTGAAAAAATAGGAAAACCATCTTCATTAATATTAAAAATACTGACAGCATTACTCACCGAACTGGCTATATACAATTGATTTGCTGAGCTGTTTATTTCGATATCATACGCGCCTAATAAATAAAATTTTTGTAATGCAGATGAGATAGGTTTTCCTTTATATTCCCACCAATTAATTTTATCTGAATAAGTATGTTGGTAGTGAAATTTACCATCATCTGCTTTTTTAAAAATAACTAAAGCATTATCATAAAAACTCACTACATACGCATATTGACCATTTTTAGAAATAGCAACATCTGTCGCACCGCGTAAGCCTTTAATCTCTTCGTTATTTTTAAAAACTTGTGATAATGAAAGTGTTACATTATTACCCACATTGAATATTGCTAACGCATCATCATCAGCGCTTACAACAAAAAGCTGTGAATCATTTTGATTAAATTTTGCAACGCGGGGATTATCTAAGCCATCAATATTATTGATAGTATCTTGTAATAGGTGAATGTGCTTAATATTTTGAAATTGCAGTCCTGATGAACAACCTATTAAGCTAAATAATGAAAAAACAAAAAATGATGAAACGAAAAGCTTTAAATAGCGCATAACTTTCTCATGAAAATGTCGTAGTTCTATTTTATGCCTTAACTAAAGGTTTTTCCTCATTTTTGTGCCAAAAGTATTTAAAAAACATTTGTTTGATTGTATTTTAATCAAAATTTAGATGAGGGGGAGTGGGTTTAAATCAAAATAATTTAAACCCGTGATAAATTATTCTAAGCCTGCTTCGAAAGTTAAAAACAATGTATTAACCATCTTATCTGCTAAAGCATTATCTTTTAATTCTTTTTCATAAGTCGCATGTAATAAATAACGGCCAGCTTCTTGAGGAATAAATGAAACTATGCCCTTATTATCAGATTTAACTTCAATTGCTTCAATTTTATTACGGTATAAAGTCCCCTCTCTTACAATTGATACTTCAGCATTTTTAACTGGTTTACCATTAAATAGGAATTTAAATTCGGTATCATTTTTTTCAACAATATCAGCAGGGTGAGTAATAGGAACTAGTTCAAAATATTGATTTGTTGGTTTAAATGCAGCGTTATTCGGGGTATTTAATGTTACGTAAGTTTCAACTCGCGAAAAATATAATGCGCCTTCTAAATCATAAGCACCTTTGGGCATCATCGCTTTAGTGGCTAATTTATCAACACGTGTACGCACTGGCTTATCAGAACCTTTCATTTTATATCTTGAGTAATATTTGGCAGACGTTTCTTTTTGGAAGCGGTAAGTGCCTATTTCTGTTAATTGATAATCAAAAACAGATTTACGTGAGCCTCTATAACTTGATGAAGGGTATGCTTTTTTACCTTTTGGTGTAATGATTTCAATATCTTCAGAGCCAAAAGGCTTATCAAATACGAATACCTGATTACCAGCAGTTACATCAGATGTGATCCATACACCTTTTGAACCTTCTGCTGAAACATTAAACTCGTTAGGCAAGATCCAACGATCATGTGCAGCTACGTTATGAGACATAACAGAGGCAGCAATCATTGATGTTGCCATTAAAAGTATTTTTTTGGTTTTCATGTGTGATCCTATTTTTAAATGCTAAATTATTTATTAAATGTAATTTCAATGGGCCCTGTTTCAGCAGTTGCTTTTAGGTGTGTTGTAAAGTCTTTGTTTAATGTAAAGCTATGTTTTAATAAGTTACGGCCACCGTGCTCTCTGACAACTTCAATAAAAACACGGTAATCACCTGTTTTTATCTGATTGTTTTGCTCGTCAGTCAAATCCCAATTAATATCGTAAGTACCAGCTGGACGTGTCGCCGATGAAATGCCATCTACCCATTGCGCATCGCTTCTACCTATTTTACGCCACCAGCGACGAATATCTTTTAACCATTTTTGACCTTTAGGCTCGGTCCAAAGTGCAAGCGTTTTAACATGTTTACCTTTGTTAGTTTCTATCCAAACAGCTGTGTATGGTCTGTGGTATTGACCTTCTGTAATAACTGGTAGCGTCAATGATACTGATAGATTAGATTGAGCGTACAAGGGGAGGCTACTAAACAATATGGCAGCACTAATAATTTGATTTTTTATTTTCATTTTAATCTCGTTAAAATTATGGAACTAAAGTGATATAAATAAGCACACAACCTGAGCTAACAAGTGTCATGTATAAAAGTGATTTTTTTAACTTTCTGGTTTGAGGTAACAATAAATAAGCCCCAGTGAGTGAAAATAAAATAATCAAAATAGAACTGATATCGAGTATTAAGCGCCAAGCTAAGCCCGCATTACGCCCTTTGTGTAAGTCATTTAAAATGGCGATAACGCCATAATTTTGCCTTTCTATAATCGCAATATTATCGATTAAATCTAAAGTAATATTTTGATAGGTACCCGGTCCTTTATGCACAACGATCACTTCATCATCAGTGAACTCTATGCTATTAAAATCAACGCCCCATTGGCTTTTTAGCCAATGACCGCTTGCTTGCTGCCAATTAGAATCTAATGGTTCACTAGGGAGTAAATAATCTGGGATGGCTTGTTCGCTAAAGTGACTATTATCTATTTTACTATCGAACCAGTCAGGGTGGTTTAATGTAATGCCAGTAAAAGCATAAAACAGCATAAATAAGAATAATGCCATTGATACATAAATATGGATTGCACGTGCAATGCTAAGTGACTTTTTATTTACACGTTTTTTTGATTTAGAGTTCACTGCTACAGCTTAATATTAGAACATGCAAATGCACGCGTTAACGATAGTGATTCTCATTATACTTTAAATATTGATTTATAAAAGTAATTTTGTAAATTAATAAACTGAGAAGGTATTTCACAGACATTTATTATTAGCTTATAAAAATATAATTTGCGCTTTTTTCAGTCGTAATAACAAAACAAACAAGCTAATATAGTGTAAATAGTATGTGAGTTATTATATTTTAAGCGGCCAAGGACGAGACTTAATAAATTATCAATTGGAAAGTTAGTGAAAAGAATCTCCATATCATTATTTAGTATTTTAGTATTAGCATTTAGCTCAGATGTATTGTCTCAATACAGTAAACAGCTTCAAAGAATTTCTCCTGATGAGGGGTTATCACAAACCTCTGTTTCAAAAACAATTCAAGACAACTTAGGCTATATGTGGATTGCAACAGAATTAGGGTTAAACCGTTCTGATGGTAATATATTAACAACATTTCCAGGGCCAAATGGCATCTTTGATAGCGAGTCAATCGTTACATTATATAAAGACAAAAAAGGTATGCTATGGGTCAGTACCGCATTCTCAGGCCTTTTTAGAATTAACCCGCAAACATTAGAGACCAAGCAGCTTTTCAAAGGAAAGTTCAATCCAACTGATGATAAAATCAGCATAGTTGATATCATACTTGAAGATGATCAAGGTAACTTTTGGTTAGGAGTATCGACTAAACTAATAAAATATAATCTAAATACAAATGAACAAACTGTCTATATAACGCTCGATAGTGATTTAGATTTTTTCAGAGACTTATTATTAAAAGATAACTTCTTATATATTGCCACTTCAAAAGGTTTCTACCAGTTAAACACTTTAACTAATAAAGTCCAATTAATTGAACATCGCCTTGTTGAGGATAATTCCATTGATTCAAATAATACAAAACTATTAAAATTTGATAACCAGCTTGGATTATTAGTTGGCACTGTGGAGGGCTTATATCAATTAAATATTAATGAATTTGGTATCAATCCACTTATAAAACCTAAAAAGATTATTCCATTATTAAACATATGGGATATGAGCGAAAATGAAACAGGTTATTTTGTAGCAACAGAGAAAGGTCTTTTTCAATTCAATTCGAAAAAACTACTTTTAGAACCTTTGTTGAAATTTAGTAAATCACAGTATCAAATTAATGAAGATTCTATAATTGATATTTTTGAAGATAAAACGGGTTTATTATGGCTAAGCTCTAGAACACAAGGGGTTTTTACTTGGCTACCCCTAGCACAACGATTTAATAACTATAATATGTTCTCTGAGCCAAAATTAAGTCATGATATGGTCTGGTCTAATTATCAAGATACTAATGGCATATTATGGGTTGGAACTGACAACGGATTAAATAAATTAAACCTAAAAGACAAAACCAGTACTGCTTATTTGATGACTCACGATAAAAAAGCTGTCGCTGGATTACATACAATTCATCATATTTTCTCAGGTAAACAAGACTACTTATGGCTGTTAACATCAGATGGATTAAAATACTTTAATAAACGAACAGGTATTGCCTCTGAGCCTAATTATAATCAACGCACACTAAAGATACTCGAAAAAGAAACTATTTATACAGCTAAAAAAATCTCTGAACACCAGGTTATCTTAATAACAGATTTAAACTATTACATATATGATAGTCAGAATGGGTCATTAAAATTACTTAAAGAATTAACCGAATACGCGCCAGTGGATCTCGCGTATCGATTCATAAAGCCTCTACCAAATGAACCCAATACACTTCTTTTAGCTTATTCTGGTCATTTATATCAGTTTCATTTAATAACAAAAGAAGTCTCTCTTATTTATCAAGTAAAAAATTATCAACCGCAAACTTATAATTACGTCGATAATTGGGTGATCCATAATGATATTTTATGGCTAAGTGTTTCAGGTGAAGGGTTAATTGGTCTTCATAAAAATACATATAAAGAGTTATATCGTTTCGATACAAATAATTTATTGCCTTCAAATAAAATTTATTCATTAGCACTAGGAGCAAATAACGATTTATGGTTTAGTTCCCAAGTAGGTTTATTTCAATTAAGCTTAACTAATTTCAATTTAAAGCAATATTCAGTAAAAGATGGTTTATCTGCTAACGAGTTTAATGGCTATGGGGTGACGCATTTAGATAATGGTCGAATAGCATTTAACTCTACCCGAGGCCTTGTTACATTAAACCCTAAAGAATTTTCAAATGAGCAGCTACATAAAGATAAATTGACAGTGAGTATTACTGACATCTCTTTATTATCACGTGAGTTATCTTTTACACCTAACAAGTATTTAAACGAGCCTGTAAAAATCCAACATGATGACTTTGGTTTAAATATTTCCTTTTCTATTTTTGACCATAAAAGTATTAATAGAGTACGTTATCATATTGAAGTGTTAGGCCCTGATAAATTAAATTTTAATGACTTAAAAGAATCACATATTAACTTTTCTAAGTTAGCACCGGGTATACATACCATTTCAATTTCAGCGACAGATCCCAATCTAGGCACAAAAACAAAAGCTGTTAGCCTAACAGTGCATGTTGCATACCCACCATGGCAAAAACCTTGGGTAAAAGTATTGTGCGTAGTGATATTTATCCTGTTAGTTTCAATATTCTATGTTAGAAGAGTCAAACTACAGCATAAAGCGCAAAAAGCACATAACGCTTTAAAAATTGCTCAAGAAGAAACAGCGCTCGCGCTTGAAAATAGTCATAGTGGGATTTGGACCTATTTACCAACTGAAAGTAAATGGATAGATAAAAGAGTATCCTCTGAGCTTGGCTTTCCAGAAAGAGATACTGAATTCACCTTAAAATCACATATTAAGCTGGTTCATCCTGATGATACTAAAACTTATACAGCCTCCTGGTTAGCATTTATATCTGGTGACATACCTCAATGGCAAGCGACATATCGCATGCAAAACTATAATGGTGATTGGGTTTGGTTTCGTGAAACAGGAAAAATTGCAAGCTTTGATGAAAATAATAAGCCAAATCGGTTTTCAGGTACCTATACAAATATCACTGATACCAAAGCAAATGAATTTCAAGCCCAAATTTATGGTGAAGCTTTTTCTCAAATTAATGACTGGTTATTGATATTAGATATAAACAAACAACTTGTTTCTGCAAATGCTTCATTTTTTAAGAGCTTTAATTTAAAAAATGATGAAGATTTAAATAAAGTGCTCGTCCGTTTTATTAAGTCACTATCGTCAAACGCCTATGCAAAATACAACACTATTTTTGATTCATTAGAGGTAGGTGGAAAATATAGTTGCGAAGATTTTGTCACAACGGCAAAACTGAGTGTCCCAATACTGGTGAGTGTTAACTGCGTGTCATCTGATGAAGGCAGAACACGACATTTTGTGATCATAATTTCAGACTTAACAATTCAAAAAGAATCTGAAGAAAAACTCAAAAAATTAGCGAGTTTTGATCATTTAACCAAAATACCCAATCGTACATTAATGTTAGATCGCATCAGTCAAGCTATCATACATGCTAAAAGCCAACATCATACTTCAGCATTATTTTTTATAGATTTAGATAGATTTAAGCCAGTAAATGATACTTTTGGCCATTCTATCGGAGATAAATTACTCAAAAGTGTTACCCAAAGACTATCAAGCTTACTATCAAATGATGATTGTATCGGTAGACAAAGTGGCGATGAATTCATTATTTTAATTGAGCAGTTCTCATCTCCTGATGAGCTAACTCATTTAGCAACTGATATAAATAAGCTTTTAGCTAAGCCTATTAATATTGAAAATTATTCTCTTAATATATCAGCAAGCATTGGTATTGCGGTGTATCCATTTGATGCACAAAACGCAGAAGAGTTAATTCAAAACTCAGATATTGCCATGATCCATGCCAAGCAAGCGGGTAAGAATGGATTTAGATTTTTTACAGATGAAATGAATCATAAAGCTAAAAGGCGTATGACTTTTGAAGCACAATTAAAATCAGCTGTGAAAAACAATGAACTAACAAATCACTATCAACCTATCATAAATACAAAAGACAAAAGTGTTTGTGGGGTAGAACTCTTATTAAGATGGCCGACTGATAATGGCATGGTTTCTCCTGGTGTTTTTATCCCAATTGCTGAAGAAATATCTCTAATAACTGAGGTAACAGAGCAAGCTTTAACGCGTGTATTAAACGAGTTTTCTGATTTCTTAAAGTTAAATCCGAACTTTTATATTTCTATTAATCTATCAGCAATTCATATATTGCGCTCAGATCTTACTAATAGCTTAATGGAAATTATCACGCCATATAATATTTCGCCAAGACAATTTAGGTTGGAGATCACTGAAAGTATTTTAATGGATGATAAAAATCGTGCATTAGAACAACTAAAGAAACTAAAAAAAGCTGGATTTAGGTTATTTTTAGACGACTTTGGTACTGGTTTTTCTTCATTAACTTACTTAAGTCAGTTCCCAATAGATGTAATCAAAATAGATCAAAGCTTTGTAAGAGATATAGGCACTAACAAAGTAAATGAATCTATCATTAAAACCATATTAACTTTAGCTAAAAATCTTGAGATATATTGTGTTGCTGAAGGGGTTGAGACGCGAGAGCAATTACACTTTTTAACTAAACAAGGTTGTACTAATTTTCAAGGGTATTATTTTGATAAACCTATGTCTTATCATGACTTGATTGAGTCAGGCAGGATTAAAAATTTAATTGATGAAATTCAACAAAGTTAGCTTTCCTAGCAATTTTCATCTCTTAATTCTTAATTAATGAGATAAGCATCGCAAGTTTTGTTGTGCATATAACTAAAATGCCAACAAACATTAAGCTAATTGTAAACAATAGTGACATTAAAAAGAAATTTGATAATGTATTAGCTGTGTTTAAATTGTTATGTGTTGTGAATAAATCTAACCAAGTCTCATGGTTTTCAAATTTGTATTTTTTCATTTTACATTGTCGGAATGTTATTGATGCCATTAATATTAGCTTAAAAGGTTGTAGGAAAAAGTTTCAAATTGTTCGAAAGTGTAGGAGGGGTTATAGCGCCGGTTTACTTGATTATATTTGTAAACCGACGATCATGTTATCTGCTAATAATTGTTTAATTTATCAAAATATTTTTTAGACTCTACATTTACTTTTTTTGCTAATAGTATGGTAGAAACCATAGTTGGAATAGCCATTAAAGCATACATAACATCTATCAAATTAATCACTAATTTAAGCGATGCAATGGCGCCTACAATTATCAAAGCTAAATAAAAGATAATATAAAATCTTTGAAAGGTTTTACCTAATAAAAACTCAGCACATTTTCCGCCATAATACCAAAAACTTAATACCGTACTGGTACTTAGAAAGAATACAACCATAATTAGTAGGTAACCGCCAATCCCAGGGAATGTATTTTCAAAAGCTTGCGCTGTTAAACTAACACCAGTGAAATCACCATCTAATACTCCAGTGACTAAAATTGCTAAAGCAGTGCAGGTACATACAATTAAAGTATCAACAATTGGACCTAAGGTTGCAACTAACCCCTCTCTTATTGGTTCGTCAGTTTTTGCCGCACCATGGGCCATAGATTCTGTGCCTATACCAGCTTCATTAGAAAATGCACCACGTTGTACACCTATCATAATAATCGTGCCTAGCAATCCACCAGCAACCGAACTTGAATTAAATGCATTTATAAATATTGAAGCAAAAGCAGGTATTATTTTATCTAAATTGATAAACAAAACACTTAATGTCATTAGTAGATAAACAACCACCATAAATGGCACTACTCGACTGGTTACTTTTGCAATCCTAGTCAGTTTACCCATCACAATTGAGGAGATTAAAATACAAAGCAATATTCCACACATCAGATCAAAACTAAAATGCTGACTTTGAGATGCAAGTCCATTTGGTATCGCTATAAAATCTCTCAATATTTGCACCAACTGATTTATTTGAAAAATAGGCAATGAACCAAACATACAGGCGATACAAAATAACCAAGCAAGTGGCAGCCATTTATGGCCTAATCCTTCACGTATTACATACATGGGACCACCTTGTAATTGACCGCTTCTATCAAGTCCCCGAAACTTTACTGCAAGTGTCGCTGTATAATATTTAGTTGAGATACCCACAATCGCAGTGATCCACATCCAAAAAATGGCGCCAGATCCTCCTAAAGTAATTGCGACAGCAACACCACTTATGTTGCCTAAGCCGAGTGTGCCTGATAACGCCACCATTAATGCTTGAAAATGACTGAGTTCTCCTTTGGCCTTAGAATCTTTATCATATTTACCAAGTGTAATATCTATTGCATGTTTTAAATGTCGATATGGCCTAAGTTTTGAATAAATGACAAAAAATAAACCGCCACCTACAAGAATTATAACCAGAGGTAATCCCCACAAAAAACTTGCGATATTACCTAATGTGGTTTCAATTTGATTTATGAGTTGTGATGACATTTAAGCTCTTTTTAAATTTTTTGTTCAATTTAGTAACGATATAAATACCAGTCACAAATTTTAGAAGTAATATATTGATCTGTATCACTATCCTACATTCAAACTTAACTAATTGCGACATTATGTCACACCCCAAAGATTACATTGTTAATTACAATTGCGTTACACTTTTTATTGAGCAATCAATTATGCAATCTTATTTAAAGATATCTCTACTCGCTTTATGTATTTCAGCAAGTTTTCATTCAAACTCTCAAGAAGTTTCCAAAAACAATGAAATAAAAGATATTGAAAGAATTTCTATAACAGCAACCAGAAAAGAATCTTTAGACACAGATTTAGCTATGTCTGTTCATAGCATTAATTCAGATGAGCTTAAAATCGATAACGGACAGCATATTGCTGAATCTTTAAATAGTGTATCGGGTGTATTAATAGACCAACTTTCTGGCGGACAGGGTCATAAAACGGCAATAAGAATGCCGATGAATACCAGCGGTTATTACTTATTTTTACAAGATAATGTGCCCATTCAATCAGCTGCTTTTTTTAATCATAACGCTTTATGGTGGTCTAGCTTTAATTCAAATGCTGCTCGTGTTGAAGTATTAAAAGGAGCCGGCACTGCTTTATATGGATCTGGGGCTGTTGCAGCAACAATAAATGTACTTTCTAAGCCAATCAGTAAAAAGCCTGAAACTGATTTATCTATGACATTTGGAGAGTCTGAATATAATAAAATGGCACTTAGTCACTCGCAAAACTTAGATGATAACAATGGCATAAGAGTATCGGCATCTCATTTATCAAACCAAGGCTGGCGTGATCATACAAGCTCTCAACGGTCAGAAATTACTGCTAGACATGAATATACCATCAATGATTCCCAATCATTAACCACCTCCGTGGTAATGAGTGATTTAGAACAAGAGATGGCTGCAGGTTTATCTAAAGATTTATTTGAAAATAATCCTACTGATTCAGGTTTACCACAGCAAGTACTAGAAAATGATCCTCTTAGAAAAAGTCAGTATCTAAAATTATCTACACAATGGGATTTTTACTCAGGCGATAATTATTATTCTGCGATTGGTTATATTCGTCATAGAACAAATGACTACACGGCAACTTGGAATGCAAATATGCCAAACAATGAATCCCAAGTTAATTCGCTTGGTTTATTGGCATTAGCAAACTGGCAACATGACAATGATGCTAATTCTATTTTTGGGATCGATATTGAGTTAACAGAAGGCGAACAATTTTCAAATCAACCGACAGATATCACTACAACGGGTTATGGTGCAGATACCTTTCTCAAAGGAGAAATATTCTATGATGATACAACCCGCTATACAGGCATTTCACCTTATTTTCAGCATCAAAGGTCATTGAATCAAAAATTAGAACTCACTTTAGGTGCGCGTTATGATTACGCTAAGTATGATTTTGATAATCATATGTCAGTGATAGGTGATATAGTTCATGGGTTGCAAAGCTTAGCAGATAGAAGCGATAGCTTTAAACACCTCAGTCCTAAAGCCAGTTTAAATTACCATTTAACCGATGAATCAAGTACTTATTTACGATATGCAAATAGTTTTAGACTGCCAACAGCCGGTAGTTTATATCATATAAAATCAAGTGATACTGCTGATAATTTATCAAGCATTGAAGCTGAAGTATCTGACACATTTGAGCTTGGATATAAAAATAATCTAGAGAATGTATCTATTGATTTAGCGTTATTTTATATGGATGTAGATGATGCAATAGTGCGTGCATATGATGATAACGGCCGAAGATTTTTAACCAACGCAGGACGTGTTATACATAAAGGATTTGAAGCCGCTGTTAATTGGCACGTGACAACGAATTTCAACATCTCTATGGCTTATAGTAAAGCCGATCATGAATATGATGAATTCATCATAGATGAGGGCCGTTTCAAACGCGGAGAATTAGTTGAAAAAGATTTATCAGGCAACAGCATGGTTATGGCACCAGAATATTTAGCAAACCTAAGGTTAAGGTATCAACCTGAAGCAATCTCTGGGCTATCAACTATGGTAGAAGTGCAATCTATTGGTGAGTATTGGATGGATGAAGAAAACGAGCAAAGTTATGATGGTTATGCTATCGCAAATATAAAATTAAATTATGATGTCACCAATAAATTAAGTTTAAATGCCAGAGTTTTGAACTTAACAGATAAATTTTATGCGCAAGAAGCGCAAGTGAGATATGGCAAACAAAGATATCAACCGGCAGCTCCTAGAACAGCTTATTTTGGCTTGAAATACCAGTGGTAATGACTATGAAATTATTATTATCAGGATTATTTATTATTTGGTGTTCATCTTTAGCAGCACATCAGCATGTAATGGATCCACCAGATCAAGCTAAGCTTAAAACCTGTCAAGCACAGCATGTAACATGTGCAAAAACAGTGACTATAGCCACGCATCCAAATGGGGATATCTGGCGTGTTTGGGCCAATAATAACCAAATGTATTATGCCATTTCACATGATCTGGGTAAGCATTTTAGTAGAGCGATTAAAATAAAAGCAATTAATGAAAAAATATCTGCGCGAGGTGAAAATCGCCCTAAAATCGCTTTTTCAAGTACTGGTCATGTTTACTTATCATGGTCAAAGCCTGGCATTAAAAAATATACAGGTGATATTAGGTTTAGCTATTCTCAAAATGGAGGTAAATTTTTTGCTAAACCCATTACCGTTAATAATGATAATTTAATAACGGGCCATAGTTTTAATGAAATGATAGTGACTCAAGATCAAAAACTCGTTTTAATTTGGTTGGATGGACGCGATAAATATAAAGCAAAAAAAGCAGGGCAGCAGTTTAATGGATCATCGATTTACTTAGCACAAGCTAATTTTGAAAATGATCTCAGAGTCACATTTTCTAATATTAAACTGGCGCAAGGTACCTGTGTTTGTTGCCGGTTAACCTTAGTAGAAACCGATAAAAATCAAGTTTCTATTATGTATCGGGATATATTTGGGGATAATATCCGTGACTTTACATTAATGAATTACGATCTAAGCAGTAATGAAGTTATCAGTCGTCACAGAGTCACTCAAGACGAATGGTTTATCAATGGTTGCCCTCATCAAGGTGCGGGCATTTCAAAAACAGATGGTAGATTACACTTAACTTGGTTTAACCAAGGCAGTAAAGGCAAGGGGATTTTTTACGGTTATACCGATACCTTAGGTAAAAAGATATCTAAACCTATACCTGTAGGGGAGCTTAGTAAACAAGCGGTACACCCAAATATTATTTCTAATAATAAACAGGTCGATATCGTATGGCTTGAGTTTAATGGCGTAAAACACGAACTATGGCATAAACAATCTCTTGATAATGGCCACTCATTTCAAGCTCCGAATTTACTTACAACTTCAAGTACGGGCGCAGATAGGCCATTTTTATTCAAGTCTAAAAACGGGTCTAATCATGTATCTTGGCATAAACCAAAAACAGCCCATTGGACAACTAAACTATGAGCTCATTAAAAATATTATCTCATATCTTATTGTGTATTATATTGGGTTTTACAGCCCTGGAAAGTGCAGCCCAAAGTACACAGTTTAATAAGCAAGTTTGGCATGATGTAAAAAAGCAAAACTTAAATGAAAATTGGATTGCAGTATTTTGGTCTTTAGAATGTCCACCTTGCTTTAAAGAGCTCAAAACAATTTCTCAAATGCTAAAAGTTAACTCAGATCTTAAAGTTGTTTTAATTAACACAGATTCAGATGATGAAATAAAGCAAGATATGGATAAGGTTATCAATGAATATGAATTAAATACTTTAGCTTTGCTACACTTTGCTGATGAACAAGCAATGCAAAGTAGGTATATCGTTGATCCAACTTGGTATGGCGAGTTACCACGCAGCTATTTTTTTAACAAGAAAGGACAAAGCCAAGGTCGCAGTGGTTTAGTAGATAAAGGCATTTTGCAAAAATGGCTAAATTAATACCTTAAAGATCTAAATTTAAACGTAAAGAATCATCTTGTATAGGGGGAAAATCATTCGGTTTTCTCCCTATTTTTAATTTAAGTCCCACCATTACATATAGTGTTAACTAACATGATAGTGACGTCGACTATGCTCTTCACGTCGACCTTGGCTAAAAGCAGATACACGTTTTAAATAACCTATCACACGGGTACCATAATCTATATCTTCTGAGCCACATTCACTGCATTGAGAAATCGTTTTTTTATCAATATGTTCGCATACATTACATATAGTACACTTCACATTTATACAAAAGTAATTGCATCCTGTTGTTGCGGCAATATCCAATAAGTTTTCATAATTCGTTTTAGTTAAAGACTCTTCTAAGTTTAAATGTAAAGCTGAACCACCATCTAAGTATTGGATCATTTCTTTTCCATGTAATATAAATTTATCTAAATGATTAATAGACTCATCTTCAACTACATAAAAATATGAATTATAACAATCTCTTGGTACCTTGTAGCCATCTCGTTTATCCCATTTAGCATTTTTAATGCCTAAGTTCTCAGCTGGTACAAATTCCGTATTAAAACGATAGCCATAAATTTTATGTGCCTTTTTATTCGCGGTGTAGATCTTTTTTAATTGGTGAGATACATAATTTTTATAATCAGGGTTATTACCAACTATAATGCCAATAGACTCAGCGGCTTCACTCATGCCATTAATGCCTATTGTTAAAAATTGCTTATCAAGATTTATAAAGCCAGCATCATAAACTGTTAACATGCCTTGATTTAAGTAATCATTCATAATCTCTCGGTATGCAACCTGATACTTATGTATTTTATCTATCTCTGTAGTTAAATCTCGATTATCTTGCTGAAGTCTATTCATATTTATAGTGATAACATTTATGGAGCCTGTAGCTACGCCTCCAGCACCTAAAGTGTATGAAAAAGTATTATCTGACATTTCATTTCTAAGTCGGCAACAAGATGCAAGAGAATCTGCATTATCAGATTGGTAAATAAAAAATGTATTGCCTTTACTTAATTGTTCAGCACAAAAGCTTTTAAATTGTTTATCTTTCACTTTACCATCTTTAGTTAGCATAGCTACCGTTATTACAGGAAATGTCAGTACAGCTTTTTCTCTTTCAATTGCAAACCAGTCCATAAAATAATGCTGTAATGTATTTAATGAACCCCACTGTGGCTCTGATCCATCTGGAAATCGAAAATTTTCAAAAATTGCTGAAAAATAATGTTCGTCATATAAAGAGATGTTCCAAAATACACTCTGATAACCCCGAGCAGCCGCAGGTTGATTAATCGCATAAACAACATGTTGTAAATGATTAGAGATTTGTTTTGAATGTGTTGTTAAATAAGCCTTGCCATATTCTTTTTTTGCAAAATAATCAAAGTAAGTTAAAAATTCGACAGTCGCAATGGCACCTGCAAATTGAGAACTGATCGCAAAAACCAAATTTACAAATGATCCGCAAAAAGATTCTAAATGTTGAGGTGCCTTTGACTCACCACCTAGTTTTGTTAAACCATCTAATAGAAATGGATACATAGTAATCGACGTACAATAAGGCTTTAAACTAGTTTCATCATGAACATATATTTCATGCTCTGCAATTTGCCTCTCATATTCTACAGCTAACTCTTTATCAAATAGGGCTGCTATTTTTTGTTGAACTAAAGCGCGGTTGATATCTAATAAAAAATCTTTTGTTATTTCAGCTTCAAGCGTCGCAATATTCTTATGAGTAACATTGGCATTTGCATCTAGTTTTGAGCCATCGGCAGCATTACTCGCTTGTATATATTGATCAATAAAAGAGAGTTTTTTTGTTATTTGATTTGTATTGAGGTGTGCCATTTTAATTCCCTAAAAATTTATAGTTGAGTAAGGTTTTTGTTTTAACGTTGATAAATCTTTGATTGGTATTTTTGTTATTTAAGCCGCCGAGTTGTTTTTGCCATCTACCAGTTTTTAAAAAATCTAAATGCGCTATGATGCTATTACTGACTTTTTCAGCTCCTGTGTATAAGCAAGTTTTAAGCCCTTGATTTTGAGCAAATTTTAAATGCGCGATAAGTTTATGGGCTTGCCACTCACCTCCGAAGAAAACAACACAGGTAATGAGGTTTTTGTATTGAGATAAGTAATTTGAAAAAGTTTTAGCATCTAATTCAACACCCGAGGTTGCAGTCCAGCTGTCTTGGCTATGACACCCATCACACGCAAAAGGACAACCAGTAACTAAAAATGCCAAAGATACTTCATTAGGTACTTCTTGAAATACAACTTGTGGTTCAAAGCAATTAAACATTAAAAATACCATATATTGTGTTTATTTTCATAAACAAGCACAATATATGGATTATTATGAAATCGCTAGTCAGTTAATTACTCAAAAATTGTGTTAGATCAACTAATTTATAAATAATAAAATTTCAGTAGTTTAAAAGGGGTAGATATTAAATTTAAAAATTTCTTACATTTGAAATTTAAAGGACAAAGTTAAGCTGTGTTACTATGCAGAAATACCCTGAACAATGTTTAATAATATGTCAAAAGAAGTTATCAGAATCCTCGTAGGGTCACTTAACCCTGTTAAAATCAATGCAGTAAAAAATGCATTTTCTAATATTTTTGCTAACAACCAAATTATTTGTAAAGGCATGCATGCGCCATCCAGTGTTTCTGAACAACCTATGACAGCAAGCGAAACACGCCTTGGAGCGATAAACCGAGCACTATTTTGTAAAAATGGATCTAATAATGCCGATTTTTATGTTGCTCTAGAGGGCGGTGTTGATTTAACCGAAGACGGTCCAATCACATGCGCGTACTTTTCAATTATCAATAATCAACAGCAATCTGTCGGCAGAAGTGCAAGTTTGCCATTGCCATTAAGTGTTTATGATGATCTAGTTGCGGGTAAAGAATTAGGACATGTGATGGATGAATTATTTAATACAACCAATATTAAACAAAAAGGGGGGGCGATTGGATTATTAACACAAAATAACGCCACCCGTGAAAGCATTTATACTCAAGCACTGATTTTAGCATTATCTCCCTTTATAAATGCAGACTTATATCATGGAACAGGAGTGAATAATGAATTATAAATGGATATTATTTGATGCTGATGAAACGTTATTTCACTTTGATGCATATCAAGGCTTAAAATTAATGTTTGAAAAGTTTGATGTTGACTTTTCAATTGATGATTTTGAAATCTATCAAAGAGTCAATCAGCCACTTTGGGTTGAATATCAAAATGGCGATATTACAGCACAACAATTACAACATAACCGATTTAATGATTGGTCGAACAAACTGTCTGTATCGACTCAAACGCTTAATAGCGAATTTTTACATGCAATGGCACAAATCTGTAAACCACTTGATGGTGCTAAAGAGCTCATTCATTATTTATCCACAAAAGTTAAAATGGGGATCATTACTAATGGCTTTACACAATTACAAACTGTGAGACTAGAAAAGACAGGCTTTAAAGATGTATTTTCAACACTCATCATTTCTGAGCAAGTTGGTGTTGCAAAACCAGATATTGGTATTTTTGAATATGCCTTTAAAACCATGGGAGAGCCTAATAAAAGTGATATTTTAATGGTAGGGGATAATCCCCATTCTGATATTTTAGGTGGTATAAATGCTGGTATAGATACCTGTTGGTTAAACGTAGATAAACTAAATAGGCCTAAAAATATTACACCTACTCACGAAGTTGATTCTTTGTGGCAACTATTAGAACTATTTAAATAATAAATTCAAGCCTATTCTTGCACTTTCCTAGTGCAAGAAATCACTAAAAAAGTGCATGAAATTAATTTCATATGTGCTTTTCAAATCATCATTATATGAAGTAAATTCATCTGGCTACACATCTGGACCCAAAAAGGGTTCTAGTTGAAAATATCTCACCAAAATAAGATCTATTATCATTTAAAAACATATAAATTTAAATTATATTAAATATTAATCAAAAATGGTTTATTTATTGCTCTATCTACTACACTAAGTTTTCTTTATAAAAGCCATAACATTTTGTTTTATTTTGGTGCAGTAAGCTCAAATAAATACTGTCATAAAACCTAAATATTCATATGTTTAACTTTAATGAGCTTAAGTAACATCATTTAGAACATTGTTAAAACACGCGTTTTAGTCATGTTCGGCAAGGAATTTTTTCGGTTTAGAACTGTTAGGAGCCAATATGTTAATTAAAAGATTTTTTAAAACCAAACAAGAAGCAGAAGTAACGTTTGAATTTAATGTATCAGATGTGAAGAAAGTACAACTCGTTGCTGAATTTAATGACTGGCAACCTATTGATATGAAGTTCAATAAGAAAGATAAAGTCTATCGTACGAGAGTGAGGCTACCTAAAGACAAAGACTTTCATTTTCGTTACTTAATTAATGAAGATAAATGGGAAAATGACAATCATGCTGATGCTTATATTCAAAATAGCTTTGGTAGTGATAATAGTGTTGTAAATACCTATCAAGCTTAAGGCGAATATAGCCTTATGCAATCAATAACACAATTATTATATTTACAAGGTATTGGCAATCAATATACCAGTTATAACGGCGATCAAATTACAATTAGTGATGATGTAAGACGCAGTGTTTTAGCAGTATGTGGATATGACCTAGAAGATTTAGATGCCGTCAACTTAGCTAATTTTCAATTAGATGTTGCCCCTTGGTTCGATATTATTGCTAAAACTAGCTTTGTATCTAATTGTGATTTTATTTTGAAAGTACGTGCTAATGCTGCTCAAGTTAAATCACAAATTTGTTGGAAAATTTATAAAAATAACCAATTAGTTAATTCAAACTGTAAGGGGTTAGCGCAGTTAAAAGAAGTTGGCAATTATCAATATAATGATCAAGTGTTCCGTGAATTCGCACTCAAAATTGATGATATTGCGATTGGATATTACCAGATTGAAATATCAATAAACGATATTACACATAGTGGTGAATTAGTTGTTTATCCAAATAAAGCTTATTTAAATGACTATAACCAAGCATGGGGTGTATCCCTGCAATTATATAGTCTCATTAGTGATAATAATTATGGAATAGGTGATTTTAATGACTTAAAAAGTGTAATTCAGCATTCATCACAACGCGGTGCTGACTATATTTTATTAAATCCATTACACGCATTATTTGATCATGAGCCAAATAGAGCGAGTCCATATAGTCCTAGCGATAGATTATGTATCAATCCTTTATATATACATATCCAAGATATTGAAGACTTTAATAATTGTGCTGATGCACAAGTATTAGCTAAATCTGATTTCTTATCAACTCAGCTGAGGCAGCAAAAAAGTGAAAGTTACATAGATTATGAATTGGTATTTTCCTTAAAGTATCAAATTTATTACATCTTGTTTCAGTATTTTTTAGAACACCATAAATTAATTAAATCGCATTATTACAAACAATTCATCAATTATAAAAATGGTAATGACATTAGCAGCTATTGTGATTGGGTGTGTACTCAAGAAAACTTAAAAGCGAATTATAAAGATCCAGAGTTTATTGCTTATTTACAATGGCAAGCCAATATTCAATTTGAGCAGTGCCAACAATTGAGTAAACAAAGTAATATGCGTTTAGGTTTAATACGCGATCTAGCAGTAGGGTGTGCTCAAGACGGTAATGAGTTTAAACAAAATGAAAATATCTTCATTAAAAATGCCAGTATAGGCGCACCACCAGATCCTTGGTCTAATGAAGGACAAAACTGGGGTCTACCACCCATAGAACCGATTAAATTAAAACAGTCAGGTTATAGCCATTACATCAAGTTACTACAATCGAATCTGAAAAGCTGCGGCGCACTTAGAATTGATCATGTTATGGCATTATTAAGACTCTGGTGGTGTATTTTAGATAACTCAGAGCAAAACAAAGGGTGTTACGTTTATTATCCATTTGAGCAGATGTTAGCTTTACTTAAGCTTGAATCTCATCTGAACCAATGTGAAGTGATTGGCGAAGACCTAGGTATCGTACCAGATGAAATTAAATCAGCATTGAAATCATCTAATATCTATTCCAATTTACTATTTTATTTTGAAAAGAATCATATAGGAGAATTCATCGCTCCAGATGAATTTGAGCCTCATGCCATGCTTATGGTTGCTAATCACGATGTACCAACATTTAAAGCTTGGTGGCAAAAAAGTGATATAAATTTACGCCATTCTTTAAATTTATATCCCAGTGCAGATAAATGCCTTGAGGCACTAGCTCAACGGCAATCTGAAAAAACCAAACTACTTAATTGGTTAAATCTATATAAAAGCCAATCTGACGTTAAAGAATTAACGTTAGATTCATCACATCAACACATTTATCTCAGCTTACTAATCATTTTAGCACGCACTAAAGTGAAGTTACTCACAGTGCAGCTTGATGATTTGGATGATAACGAGTTGCCCGTAAATATTCCTGGAACAGATAAAGAATACCCTAATTGGCGAAGGCGCTTACACAATAAACCAAAAAAGTTATTTTCAGAAAATACGTTTTTTAAGCAATTAAATCAGGCAAGGAAGCACTATGAGTGAAGCAATGTTAATAACACCTCAGGTATATAAACCTGATTATGATACACAAGTATCTGCTTTAAACTTAGGGGTATTTAGTGATCCTTTTTCGTTTTTAGGCGTACACAAGTTTAATGAAGATCAATATGTACTTAGGTGTTACATACCAGGTGCAACTAAAGTTTTTTATGAGACTAGTAAACACAAGTCAGCTTATAGCAGATATAAAAATACAGACTTATTTACTTTGATTTTAAATAAATCTTTTTTTAGTCAGCATTATAAACTCAATATTAATTATCCATTGTCTAATGAAATACATTCTGATGTTTATACATTTGAATCTACATTAGATTTAAATGCCATGTATTTATTTAATGAAGGCACGTTAGAGCAGGCATATCAACACTTAGGTGCGCATTGGCAAACACTAGAACAACACATTGGTGTTAGGTTTACTTTATGGGCACCCAATGCAAAGAGTGTCAGTTTAATTGGTGATTTTAACCATTGGAATAATAAGCGCCATCTAATGAGAAAACATCCAGCATGCGGAGTTTGGGAAATTTTTATTCCAGATATAAGTGAGGGGCAAAGCTATAAATTTAGTATTGTTACCCCGCATGGTGATAGATTAGAAAAATCTGACCCTTTTGCATTTTCAATGCAATTACCTTCAGATACCGCATCTGTAGTACCTGAACAACAAGCATTAACTGGTTGCAATAAAACTCCCAAAGACATTAATGATCTGCAATATGCCAGAGAATTACGTAATGCGATTGATAAACCAATTAGCATATACGAAGTACACGCTGGTTCTTGGCAACATGATACTCAAAAACTTGAACAGGGTTTAAAGGGCTACCTGAGCTACCAGCAATTATCAGAAAAACTGGTGCCTTATGTCAAATCTCTTGGATTTACTCATATTCAGTTAATGCCAATTAGTGAATTTCCATTTGATGGTTCGTGGGGATATCAGCCAGTTGGCATGTATGCACCTACAAGTCGTTTTGGCAGTGTTGCTGATTTTCAAAATTTAGTTGATGCCTGTCACGAACATAATATTGGATTATTAATAGATTGGGTACCTGGACATTTTCCTTCAGATCCCCACGGTTTAGCTAAATTCGATGGCTCTCACCTATTTGAACATGCAGATAAACGTCAAGGATTCCATCCTGATTGGAATACTCATATCTATAATTATGGTCGCGCTGAAATACAGAGCTTTTTAATTTCTAATGCAATGTTTTGGTTTGATAACTTTGCAATTGATGGTTTAAGAGTTGATGCTGTCGCTTCAATGCTTTATCTAGATTACAGCAGAGAGTCAGGAGAATGGATCCCGAATCAATATGGCGGTCGTGAAAACCTAGAAGCCATTGAACTATTAAAACAAGTTAATCAAAGATGTTATGGCAACTATCCAGGGATCATGATGGCAGCAGAAGAGTCTACCGCATGGCCTGGTGTCACACAGTTTGTAGAACATGGTGGTTTAGGCTTTGGTTATAAGTGGAATATGGGCTGGATGAATGACAGTCTCAACTACATGTCAAAAGATCCTATCTATCGCGCGCATCATCATAATGAAATGACTTTTTCTCTCATCTATGCATTTAGTGAAAACTATATCTTGCCGCTTTCACATGATGAAGTGGTACATGGTAAAGGTTCTTTAATTAATAAAATGCCCGGAGATGATTGGCAAAAATTTGCAAATTTACGCGCATATTATGCATTTATGTGGGCACATCCAGGTAAAAAATTATTATTTATGGGCGGAGAGTTTGCTCAGTACAATGAATGGGATCATGACTCATCCCTTGATTGGCATTTATTAGATTTTGAACCACATAAAGGCATGCTACAACTGATCACAAACCTAAATGCTGTTTATCAAAATCACAAAGCTTTGTATCAGTTAGATAATAAACAAGAAGGCTTTAAATGGATAGATGGTGGCAATGCCGGTCAAAGTATATTTAGCTTTATTCGTTTTGCACAAAATTTGGATGAACATATCGTTGTGATCAGCAATATGACACCTAATACTCATCAAAATTTTAGAATTGGCGTACCAAGTAAGTGTGAATATGAAGTAATACTCAATACCGACGCAATTGAATATTGGGGATCTGATTTTAATAAACAATCACGATACCAACCTCAATTAATTCAATGGCAAGGTTTTGAGAATAGCATTTATTTAGACATACCGCCTTTAGCTACCTTGTATTTAAAAAGAGTAGATTAATGCCAATAGATTATGAGTTAAAACCTGGGTTAATTTTCCCTTTAGGTTCATCAGTTATATCAAGCAGTGAAATCGAGAAATACAGTATTAATTTTGCTGTATTTTCCAGTTCAGCTCAAGCAATACAACTTTGCTTATTTGATGAAAATGGTACTCATGAAATTGGGCGCTTTGAGCTATTCAAAGGCGAGGGGCATATTTGGCATGGCCAAATAGATTACTTGCCTAAAGATCAGTTATACGGTTACCGCTTAACAGGTGACTTTAATCCTGAGCAAGGTCTTAGGTTTAATCCAAATAATCTATTGATCGACCCTTATGCGAAGGCGCTATTTGGCGAGTTTACACCAGCCACAGCTTTTGATTTTATTTTAAACTCAGATGAAAATTCAGATAGCGACTTTGATGAAGCTTGCAATCACAACAACACAACTGAAGAAATTAATAATTTAGATACAGCAGCATATATACCCAAGTCTCAAGTATCGAATATTAAGGCTTATACAGGCAAAAAACCTTGTATTCCTTGGCATGATACTGTGATTTATGAATGCCATGTTAAAGGGGCAACTAAAAATAATACATTAATTAATGAGTTACATAGAGGTAAATTTTTAGGACTCGCAGAACCGGCATTTATCGCACATTTGAAGAACTTAGGCATTACAACCCTTGAGTTGCTACCTGTATATCAATTTATCAGTGAACGTTTTTTACAAGATAAAAACCTAACTAATTACTGGGGCTATAATAGTTTAAACTTTTTCACTCCTCATAATGCATATTTGACTCACGGTAATATCATAGAGTTTCAAACTATGGTTGCTCAACTACATAAACATAATATTGAAGTTATATTAGATGTTGTTTTTAATCATACAGCAGAAGGGAATCATCATGGTCCTACTTTATGTTTTAAAGGTTTTGATAACCCAAGTTATTACCGATTAGATCCCATTAATCTCGCTACATATATTAATGATACTGGTTGCGGTAATACAATTAACATCAGTCATCCTATGACATTAAAATTGGTATTAGATAGTTTAAGGTATTGGGTTGAAATCATGGGCGTTGATGGCTTTAGATTTGACTTAGCTCCCATACTTGGACGTGACCCTTCAGGATTTAAAACGCATCATACATTTTTTCAATCTATCAACCAAGATCCTATTTTAAGCCAAGTTAAATTAATTGCAGAACCTTGGGATATTGGCCCAGGCGGCTACCAACTCGGTAATTTCCCCCCTAACTGGCGAGAGTGGAATGACAAATATCGCGATGTAGTTCGTCGTTTCTGGCGTTCCGATCTTGGTTTATTGCCTGAGTTTGCTTTACGTTTTCATGGCTCAAATGATTTATTCGAACACTCTGGTCGAAACTCTAGTGCAAGTATTAATTTTATTAGTGCCCATGATGGTTTTACATTAACAGATCTAGTGATGTTTAATGAAAAGCATAATGAAGCCAATGGGGAGGAGAATAGGGATGGTCATAGTGAAAACTATAGCTTTAATTTTGGCATAGAGGGTCCTACTGATGAACTTGATATCAAAGTAAAAAGGTTAAAACAACAAAAAAATATTCTATTGACGCTGTTATTTTCACAAGGCGTGCCTATGATATGTGCAGGTACTGAAAGTGAACATTCTCAAAATGGTAATAACAATGCTTATTGCCAAGATAATGATATTAGTTGGCTTACAGATCAAAATATCTACCAAAAATCTCCTCTATATCGCTTTATTACCCAAGCTTTATCTTTAAGAAAACAGTTTAAAGTATTCCAGCAAACACGTTTTATTCACCAAAACGATAGTGAATTTGAACTTATTTGGCTTAATAAAGAGGGGCTGCCTATGTCTGAAACTGACTGGCAACTCGAAGATAACCATATTTTAGGCTATATGATTTCAAATAAGTCTCATAAAAATAACTTTGATGTATTACTGATTATATTTAATGCTTCACAAAATGACTGTTCGTTTCAATTACCAAACATCCACATAGCAACCCCGTGGCAAGTCCGCTTAAATACCTTGCCTTCACCTAATTTAAATGAAATGTATACCTCAGAGCAGAGCATAATGATTGGCGCTCAAACAGCTTGGGTATTGTCTACAACGAAAGAAGGAACATTGAGTGAGTAGTGAAAATATTTCTAGTTTAAGGGATCTTCAAGAAGGGCCCGTTATAGATGAAAATACCTTACATGATGACTTAACAAGACATTTTTATTATACCTTAGGGCGAGATCGCGTTGGTAAATCTCATTTATATTTATATAACGCATTAGCTTTAACAATCCGCGATAGGTTAATTGCTCGATGTCGACAAACAAGACAAAGCCTAATCAATAAACCAACAAAACAAGTGGCGTATTTATCATTAGAGTTTTTGATGGGTAGGGCACTCGGCAATGCCGTATTAAATTTAGAGCTTGATGAGAGTGTTAAAAAAGCTTTAGAACAATACTCAAGTACCTTAGAAGAAGTATCTGACGCAGAACACGATGCTGGATTAGGTAATGGGGGCCTAGGTCGATTAGCCGCATGTTTTTTAGATAGCTGTGCAAGTTTAGCCTTGCCTGTGACTGGCTATGGGATCCGCTACGAATATGGCATGTTTAATCAAAGCATTGAAAATGGTCATCAAGTTGAGCACCCTGATAATTGGTTAAGGGAAGGGCACCCTTGGGAAATATCAGCACCTGAACATACGAGAAGAATAAAATTCTTTGGTCATGTAGAAATATATCAGGATAAAAAAGGTCGCAAGCATCATCAGTGGTTAGGCACAGAAGATGTTCTCGCTGTGCCTTATGACGTGCCCATTCCTGGTTATAAAAATGATGTAGTAAACACATTAAGACTTTGGAAAGCAGAAGCAACTGATGAGTTTGATTTAGATGAATTTAATGCAGGCAGTTACACTGACGCTGTCGCACATAAAAACTTAGCTGAACAAATCACAATGGTTTTATATCCTAATGATGCCAGTGAAAATGGTAAAGAGCTTAGGTTACGCCAGCAATACTTTTTAACGTCAGCCAGCCTGCAAGATATTTTAGCTGACTGGGTTGCACGTTTTGGTGAAGACTTTACTGAATTTGCACAAAATAACGTATTTCAACTTAATGATACGCATCCAAGTATCGCAGTTGCCGAGCTCATGCGATTATTAATTGATGATTATGATCTAGATTGGGACAAAGCATGGTCAATCACCACAAAAACCATGGCTTACACAAACCATACTTTGTTGCCTGAAGCGCTAGAAAAATGGTCAGTGCCATTATTCAAAAATTTGTTACCTAGATTATTAGAAATTATATATGAAATTAATGCGCGATTTTTATTAGAAGTGGCATGTAAATGGCCTGGCGATATAAATAAGCAAAGAAATATGTCTTTAATCGAGGAAGGGGAAGTCCCTCAGATCCGTATGGCGTATCTGGCTATTGTAGGCAGCTTTTCGGTAAATGGTGTAGCTGCATTACATACCCAATTACTCACAAAAGGTTTATTTAATGACTTTTACCAGCTGTGGCCGACCAAGTTTAATAATAAAACCAATGGTGTTACCCCTAGACGCTGGCTATCTCATTGTAATGAAAACCTCGCTAAATTAATTTCTAAAAAAATTGGTGATGATTGGATCCGAGATTTTTCAAAGGTAAAACAAATACGCAGATTTTATGATGATGCCGCTTTTCAAAAGCAATGGCAGCAAGTTAAGTTTGATAATAAACAAAAGCTTGTTGCTTTAGTTAAACGAGATTGCAATGTCGAGTTTGATGCCAACATGATGTTTGATGTTCAAGTTAAGCGGATACATGAATATAAACGACAATTACTCAATGTTATGCATGTGATCCATTTATATGAGCGTATACGTAAAGGCGATACAAAAACGCTCACACCAAGATGTGTATTGTTTGGCGGTAAAGCTGCGCCTGGTTATTTTATCGCAAAGTTGATTATCAAGCTTATTAATAATGTAGCGCAAACAATTAATGCAGATCCCCTTGCTAAGCCTTATCTAAGAGTCGCGTTTTTACCTAATTACAATGTGACGGCGATGGAAACAATCTGTCCTGCAACTGATTTATCTGAACAAATATCAACTACAGGTAAAGAAGCTTCGGGCACTGGTAATATGAAATTTATGATGAATGGTGCTATCACTATTGGCACTCTTGATGGTGCTAATATTGAAATTAAGCAAGCTGTTGGTGATGATAATTTCTTTTTGTTTGGTGCAAAATCAGAGCAACTAGCTGATATTCGAAATAATTATGACCCTATAAATATCATTGAAAACTCGCAAAACTTAAAAGAAGTTATATCACTTATAGAATCTGGTCATTTTAATTTATTTGAACCGGGTCTATTTCAACCTCTACTTGACTCAATCAAAAGCTCAACTGATGAATGGCTAGTAGCCTATGATTTTGAAAGCTACGTTAAGGCACAACACATGGCAGAACTTGCATATCAAGATAAAACCCATTGGACGCGTTTGAGCATTTTAAACACAGCAGCCAGTGGCTCATTTTCAAGTGATCGCACGATTAACGAATATAGTCAGGATATCTGGCAATTGTAAAAAATTTAATACTTACGGAGAAGTAAAATGCCAAATTATGAAAACCGATATATCAGTAATTTAACAAGAGAAACTTATGCACTTATATTAGCAGGTGGAAGAGGCTCTCGCTTACATGAATTAACAGATTGGCGTGCTAAACCTGCGGTCTATTTTGGTGGAAAGTTTAGAATTATTGATTTCCCTTTGTCTAACTGTATTAATTCAGGGATCAGAAGAGTGGGTATTGCAACGCAATATAAATCTCATTCTTTGATCCGTCATGTTAATCGTGCTTGGGGTCACTTTAAAAAAGAACTGGGTGAATCAGTTGAAATTTTACCTGCATCTCAAAGGTATGGTGATGATTGGTATTGTGGTACTGCTGATGCTGTTTTTCAAAATATGGATATCATTCGTCATGAATTACCTAAGTATGTGATGATTTTATCTGGCGACCATGTTTATAGAATGGACTATGGTGCATTAATCGCAAAACATGTTGAAACCAATGCAGATATGACGGTGTGCTGTATTGAAACTGATATTGAAGAGGCTGCTGGCACTTTTGGTGTTATGACAGTTGATAAACAAAATCGTGTAAAACGCTTTGATGAAAAGCCAGCTATGCCAACATCAATTCCAGGCAAAGCGGGTAAATGTTTAGCATCTATGGGCAATTACGTATTTAATACTGAGTTTTTATTTGAACAACTAAAAAAAGATGCACAAAGAGAAGGTTCAGGTAGAGATTTTGGCCATGATATCATTCCGGCAATTATAGAAGAGCATAATGTATTTGCATTCCCATTTAGTGATCCAGGCCATGAAGGTCAACCTTATTGGCGTGATGTTGGTACATTAGATTCATTTTGGGAAGCGAATATGGAGCTTGCTTCTCCTGAACCTCAACTAGACCTATACGATGCTAACTGGCCAATCTGGACTTATCAAGAACAATTAGCACCCGCTAAATTTGTTTTTGATAATGACGAAAGGCGTGGAATGGCGGTAGATTCAACTGTATCTGGTGGCTGTATTATATCTGGCGCAACAGTTAGAAAATCTTTATTGTTTTCTAATGTGCATGTGCATTCTTTTTGTGAAATTAATGAAAGTGTTATTTTACCTGCAGCTATTATTGGCCGAAATTGTAGAATTAAGCGCGCCATCATAGACCGTAGTTGTGAGATCCCAGATAACTTAGAAATAGGTTATGACCAAGAGCAAGATATTAAAAACGGTTTTAGAGTATCTAAAAAAGGTATTGTTTTAGTAACGAGAGATATGTTGATTGCGTTAGCCAAAAGACAACAAATAACTGATAACACAGTGCAAGTAGCCCAACTCGCTTAAAGGATTAAAGAGATATGCAAATATTAATGGTCGCAGCAGAAAATGATGCGATTAAAGGTGCTAAAGTAGGTGGTGTAGCTGATGTTGTAAGAGATGTCCCTACAGCACTTGCTATGCTTGGTCATAATGTTGATGTGATTATTCCTGATTATGGTAATTATACTCATGTTTACGAATCAAATAAGTTAGCAACCTTTTATGTGCCATTTTCAGGTCACCATGAAGAAGTTACTTTAAACGAAATATACACAGATAAGGGGGAGCTAACTGTAAGACAACTCATTCTAAGCCACCCTTTATTTACCTCTGGTGGTATAGGTCGTGTTTATTTAGATGATCCAAGTGATAGACCATTTTCATCAGATGCGACAAAATATGCTTTATTTTGTGCCGCTGTTACACAAGGTATTTATGAGCAACATATAATAATGCCAGATGTATTACACCTTCATGATTGGCATAGTGCACTGGTTGCGGTTTTATGTGAATACAACGAAAAATATCATGAACTGAAACAGATACATACGGTTTACACCGTACATAATCTCGCTTTACAGGGGATACGTCCTTTTAAACATGATGAATCAAGTTTAGAACATTGGTTTTCATCTTTATCATATGATGGTCAACTAATATGTGATCCGCGATACCCTCATTGTTTTAATCCAATGCGTGCCGCAATTAATTTAGCTGATAAAGTGCATTTAGTGTCACCTACATACGCTTTAGAAGTTTTAGAACAAAGTAATTTTAATCAAGGTTTCTTTGGTGGTGAAGGCTTAGAGTTAGATTTAAAAAAAGCCTCATTTGATGGCAAAGTGGTTGGTATTTTAAATGGCTGTGATTATCAAAATATACCCAATGTTAAAGTTTCAAATGAAACTCTATTAAAATCCGCTAAAAGCTCATTATTGGCTTGGATGTCTATAGAAGTACACGTAAAAAGTGTTCACTATATAGCAATTGAGCGTATAAATGACTGGCTTAATCGCGGTACTTTTGATGGCCCATTAATTACTAGTATTGGTCGCTTAACAGATCAAAAAGTGCTTTTATTAAGAGAAAATATCGGCCGCCCAGACACTTTTTCACAAATATTACATCATCTAGATGCCAATAAAGGCAAAATGATTATTCTAGGCTCGGGAGATAAACAAATTGAACTAGAATTAACTCAGCTTATGGCAAAACACGACAATTTTTTATTTTTGAATGGTTATGGTCAAAACTTAAGTGACTCGCTATATGAATTAGGGGATATATTTTTAATGCCAAGCTCATTTGAGCCTTGTGGGATCAGCCAAATGTTAGCATTAAGATCAGGTCAACCTTGTTTAGTTCATTCAGTTGGAGGGCTTAAAGATACTGTAAAACATTTAGATAATGGTTTTAGTTTTAATGGCAATTCGATTACTGAGCAGCAAGAGAATTTAATAACGACTTTTAAACAGTCATTAAATATTTTTAAATCACAGCCTTCTCAATGGAAGAAAATCGTGACCAATGCTAAAAAATCAAGATTCAATTGGCAAGATAGTGCAAAAGCGTATATTGAAAACTTATATTAAATCTTAATTTTAATAATACAGACGTTATAAATTATGATATCTGTATTATTTAATTAGAGGCATAAATTAATTATAAATCAGTCTATAATTTCATAATAAACAGTTACTAAATTAGAATTTAATTGAACCAAGAACTTACCGAACAGCTCATATCTAACTGGAATGTTACTTTAAACATAATTGCGAAATTGATGGATATTCCTGTTGTACTGGTAATGTCAGTAAATGAAGATCAGATTCAAGTTTTTTCTAAAAATGATGATGTTAATAATCCCTATAATCTAGAAGATTCAGAGAATTTGGCCGATTCAGGATTATATTGTGAGCATGTCATAAAAACTCAAAAGCCCCTTGAAGTTTTCAATGCCTTACAAGATCCTAAATGGTGTAACAACCCAGATTTAGAATTGGATATGATTTATTATTATGGTGTACCCTTAAGTAGTCGTCAAAATGAACCTTTTGGCACCTTATGCGTACTTGATAAAAAACAAAGAAAAATAGAACCAAAATTTGTTGCATTGTTGAATGAAATTAAAGCCACATTTGAAATGCAATTATCTACTTTTAATCATCAAAAGCAATTGCTTCAACAAAAGTCAATTGCGAGTATTGATTCCTTAGTTTGGGGTATGGCACACCATTTAAATACACCTATTGGCACAAGTATTACTTCCGTGAGTATTATTAAAGAACGAATTAGAGTAATTGAAGATAGCATCAAAACCAAAACCTTAACGATGAAGCAGTTAACAGATCAAATATCTGATATCAATGATAGTTTAGTCATAGCAGAATCTAATTTAAAAAAGTCAGCATTATTAATTGATGACTATAAAGATATTTCTATTGCACAAAATGAAGGTATTCTCACTGAATATAATATTGCAGATTTAATATCAAATTGCTTAAAAACAAAAGAAAACCAAATTACCGCTTTAAATATCACAATTAAACTCAAATGTGATACCAGCTTAATATTCAAAACATGTAAGAACTTATTTTCACAAGTGTTGACACATTTAATAAATAATACATTAGTACATGCATTTGAACCTGAGACTAATAATAGAGTTATTAATATAGAGGCGATACAAGCTCACTCCCATTTGCAATTAACCTATACAGATAATGGCGGCGGAATAACCGACAATATTCGAGATAAAATATTCAATCCTTTTTTTACTACCGATATGAAAAAAGGGCATGGCTTAGGGCTAAGCATTGTTGAAAAAATAATTTCCTTACAGCTCAATGGAAAAATAGAGTTAGTTCATACATCTCATGGTTCATCTTTTGAAATTTTATTGCCTAAATAATATCAACGGTTTAATATTTTTATGTGTTTGTGGTTAAACCTGTTAAAATCCCTGAATTCTATTTAGGCATTTTAAAGACCTAAACACTATTGAGAACACATAAATGACAAATAACGATCTACTTTTTAAAATTCACACAATCTTTGATTATACAACCGAGGAAATGCTTGAAATATTTTCCTTGGCTAACCAAAAAGTAACGGCTGAACAATTAAACGCATGGATTTTAAAATCAGAAGAAGAAACGTCTGAACCACTAGATGATAAAAGTTTAGAAACATTTCTTAATGGTTATATTGTTTTTAAACGTGGCCCGAGTGAAAAAGGTCTTCCAGCATTATCAGTTAAACTTAATAACAACATCATTTTAACTAAATTAAAAATAGCCCTTAATTTAAAAGCGGAAGATTTAATTGCGCATTTTCAAATCGCGGGATTAGAATTAAGTAAACATGAAATCAGTGCTTTTTTCAGGAAGCCTGCAAACAAACATTATAAAAAATGTACAGCTCAAACCTTAGCTTGTTTTATGAAAGGCGTTACATTAAAGAACTCAACTAAATAGAACCTATTTTTATTTAGCTACCATTGAAAATTCAAGGCTATTACTAAGGTGGTCTTGAATTAAACCACTGACAATAAATACATAATAAGTCTACATGGATACTTAGATTTAATCTGAAACTATAAAGCTATACTCTTAAATTTGTCCTAATTTAGATTAGCTCATTACCTTAATAAAATTGAAATTAGTACAATATTCACCTTCTCTTGCATCACTCATAAAAATGTTATTTTGCACCCATTTTTATTTCAAAATACTCAACAATTAATCTTATAAATTAAAATCTGTCAGCAATTTAGGTTCAATTGTAAATTTAAAGTTGCATCAATATTAAATATTGTATACATTATCCATGTTGTACCTTTTATCTTTGCAATAATTTTAACTCTCGCTGTAAAGACTAAATGCAGTTAACCTGGGTTATATTGTTGAATTTAGCATAATGATATTTGGTCTATGTCTGCTTAAAAGCAAACGTAAGTGCAACATTTATAAAAATAAATTAATTAGCACTAGGGAAAACCCATGTCTTATATGAATAATGCAACTAAGTTAATGTCAGCTTTACTCGCATTAACCAGTGTTTCTGCAATGGCTGGTTCAAACCAGTTAAGCATTAATACAGTTAAAAAACAGTTAAACTCAACGCAACACACAAAAAACCAGCAAGGTAACGTATGTGGCACAGATACAAACTTGCAAGACTGGAATCAAATTCAAAAAAACAATAAGTTTCAACTTGAAAACAAATTAAGTAAAGCGAATGCTGTTTTACAAAAACTATCAAATAGCAGTGTAGATATACAAGATACAGCTGGTAACGGAATCGCCGGTCGCTATTACATACCTGTTGTATTTCATGTTTATGGTAATGAATTCAACTGTACTGACGAAAGTGCAATGTGTTTAACAGAAGCTAAGATTTTAGATGGTCTAAATAGAACAAATGAAGATTTTCTTGGTACAAATACACTTGATGGTCCGATTGCAGCAGAGTTTCAGGCGATCCGTGATAATTTAAACGTTGAGTTTGTATTAGCTAAAAAAGATCCAAATGGTAACCCTACTAACGGTATTGTGCGTCATGGTGCAAAATCTGGATATGGTGACGGTTCAAAGTTTGATAGTGAGATCTCTGCAGATGCATGGGATAACTTCAAATATATGAATATTTATATTCAGCAAGATTTATATAATGATGGCACAACAAGTAGCTCGGGTGTTGCATGGTATCCAGAATTAAACATGTCTCAAGCAGGGTTGTCACGTGTTGTATATAACGGTAATTTCCTAGGTAAAAATTCAAACGAAAACTTCCGCTCTGTATTTACCCATGAATTTGGTCATTGGCTAAACTTACCTCATACTTTTGACGGCGATGTTTGTTCTGTCCATCAAGAAGCATTTTGTGCAGCCACAGGGGATAATAACTGTGATACACCACAAATGAGCAGCAGTATCTTACAAAACAATGCACTTAACTGTTTGGGTCAACCGACAAATACAGAAAACTTTATGCATTATTCTGATAACTATGCCATGTATACAGCTGGTCAGGTTCAAAGAATGACTGCGGCATTACATGGTCCTGCTCGTGCAACTTTATGGTCAAATGAAAACTTAATCGCGACAGGTTTATCTGACTTAACAAGTACAGCTGATCATTATTGGGATGGTTCTGGATTAGATATCGCGCCTACAGGGTCTTTAATTACTGAGGTTACTAATTTATCTGCGGCTAAAGGCAATGTTGATAATCATGTTGTAAATATTCCAAGTGGCACAGAAGCAGTTGCATTTTACTTAGATGGATATACAGAAGATCCTGATATGTATGTATCAAAAGGCAGTGTACCTGCTAAAAATGGTGATACTTGGACTGCTGATTACATTTCATTCAAATCTAAAGGTGTGCCAGAGCTAGTTACTGTTTCTGCACCATCATCAACTCTTGAATATAACACTACGGTAGATGCTTTTACTGCTTACTCTAATGCACGTTTACAAATTTTAGCGGTAGATGATGCAACTTTATGTAATGGTTGCGAGAGAGTATTTTTAGCTGAAGAAACAAACCTAAGCGCAAAAAAAGGTGACGCTGTAAAAACTTATCAATATCAAGTTCCTTCAGATGCAATAAGAACTGTTGTTGTTATTGCAGGGGGTTATACGGGTGATCCTGATATGTATGCAAGCATGAATAGTGTTCCAGATACTACAACATTTGATTGTGGGCCATTCAGTGCCCCAAGATTAAGTGAATTTTGTGAGTTAAACGCCGGTGGTGGCGAACTCAATGTGATGATTGAACCATTCTTAGATTACAGCAACGCAACTTTTAGAGTTTATTATGAGCGTTCTTTAGGTTCTGATTTACCTTTAGCCGAAGCAAATGGTGCATATACAGCAATATTGGGACAAAAAGTAATATTTAGTAGCGCAGGTACTACTGATACAAATGGCAGTATTCAAAGTTACTTATGGGATTTTGGTGATGGCAATACAAGTAACCTAGCTAACCCTCAGCATACATATGCTACAACAGGATCATTTACTGCAACCCTTACCGTAACAGATAATGATAGTAACACAGCCTCAGATACTGCAAATGTCGTAATACAAGCATCAAATGAAGCGCCTGTAGCACAAATTAATGGTCCATATTCAGCTGTTTCAGGTCAAGAAATAACGATGAATAGTAATGGTTCAGTTGATCCAGATGGTGCAATTGTCACGTACCTTTGGCACTTTGGTGATGGTAATACAAGCTCTCAACCAAATCCAAAACATACATATGCAGCGTCAGGTGATTATACAGTTACATTAAGCGTAACTGATAATGGTGGTTTAACTGCTACTGCAACAACAAATGCATCTATCACTGATATTTCTTATTGTTTAGCTTCAGGCAATACAGGATACGAGTGGATAGCTAATGTTTCATCATCAGGTGTTTCACATGCAAGTGCACAAGAAGGCTATGCAGATAATACATCTGTTATTATTCCTATGGTTGTTGGAAACAATCCTATTGAATTAACTGCTGGTGGCAACTATACAGAGTATTGGACAGCTTGGGTTGACTTAAATGAAGATGGCACATTCACTAATAATGAAAAATTATTATCTGGTTTATCGGGTAAGAATCAAGTGGCAGGTAGTATTACAATGCCAAGTTCTTTGGCAGGTAAATCGGCTCGTATGCGCATAGCAATGAAATATGGCAGTGCTGCAACAAGCCCTTGTGGCAACATAGGTGATGGTGAAGTGGAAGATTATACTGTTACAGTAGGATCAGCTACAAATCAGGCTCCTGTTGCAAATGCAAATGGCTCATATACAGCAACAGTCGGTGATTCAGTTAACTTTGACGGTTCACGTTCAACTGATGCTGATGGCTCAATTGCCACTTACGCATGGAACTTTGATGATACAAACTCATCAGATAATACAAGTGCCGCTATCAGTCCGACACATACTTATACAAGTGCAGGAAGTTATACTGTCACTTTAACAGTAACTGATAATCAAGGTGCTTCACATACAGATACAGCAGTCGTGACTATATCTCCAAGCATACCAACGACTAACTTAGTTGATGCTTGTGCGACTAAAAGTGCAGTAACGAGTGGTAGGTTAGAAAATGGTGTTTCGGCATGTTTAGGTAATGCTTCAACCATGTGGTTTAGTATCCCTGAAGTAAATAATCATCAAAAGATTTCTATCACAACAAGTCATGGTCAAGGTAATCTAGATATTTTATATAAAAATGGTGGCTGGCCGAGTACTAATAGTAACGATGCTTCGGCATCTGGCTCAACAACAACGTGTATCGATGTTGCAGCAGGCACTAACTATTGGTCTTATTTAAAAGTATCAGGAGGGGCAACTGGTTCAACGATTATTGTTGATATGGATGCTGCTGGCTGTCGATAAAATAAGTCATTAAGTAAAATATTGTTTTTACCAAGTGGGTAACTTAGGTTATCCATTTTTTTAAACCGTTAGATCTGAAATACTTTGACGACATAATATCCTGCCAAGCCCTAATTTATCGGTAATATGCAATTGCGCCCCCGTTTCTTTTGCCATCACTTTACTTATATCTAAAGGAGAAAATCAGACACCCACCAGATCTTCAAACAATAGAAATTCAGTATTGATACGGATATCTATCGCTTTTTAAAATGCATCTATTTTTAAAATGCATCTATTAAAACTTGTTGATTAAGGCGTGTTGCTTGGTTTTTTCTATTATCCGCCAATATTGGGCTTGTTCTTACAAGGAATAGTTTGGCTGATTTTACTAATAAAATGACTTAAATGCATGTTTTTAGATCACTTGCTCATTAAGTATCACCATTAATAAATTGGATATTAAAGATATTTAACGCTTAAGGTTAAATTATTATAGTTTTTAAGTGTGTTTTAAATAGGGCTTTTATATAAATATGTAGTGAAGTGTTGATTTTATCTATTCCTTTAAATATGTCCTAAAAGTAAACGATTTATGTATTATCCATATTTATTACACAATTAACCAATACGATACTCCCATCTTGTTAATTTGTAAAAATACATATGAATACTTCTGTTAAACATCAGTGTACAAACTCACAAAGTATTGAGCCGTTTATTAAAACCAAATTACATAAAAATAATGATTTAAAGATTATCAAATCAGAGGTTGAAAGAAGAGATTCTGATAATAATAAAAAATTTTTATATGACAAACTTAATTTAATCCAAAAAGTAGCTGTCAGCGAGTTAGGGCGCATTGGCTACCAATTACACTTCATAAGAGGACAGTATTTTCGTACTACAGCAATTCTAATTTGCGAAAATAATATCGCTACAATTGATCGTGATGGAAAAGTGGTCATGAACCCTAATATCAAAATCAGAAAGTAGAAGCTAAAACTATTAATCCATACTTTATTCACAATTCAATTTTAAAATATAGCTATAGTTAAAACCTAATAAGGCGATTAAATGGAAACTATCCCTAACATTAGCAATTCATTTAAATGTATTAATACTGAAGAATTTAATTCAATAGAACTTAAATTTTTTATTTTAAATGAAAGTGCTTATAAAATAGAGTGGTTCAGCAAAATGACAGGTGCGATGGCGACATTTGTTACATTTAATAATGTTGAATATACAGTCACCCGCCAATGGTCTCAAAGTAAAAATCTAGAAAACTTTGATTTGACTTTTACAGACAATAAAGCTGCATTTAAACACTTTTTACTTAATGTAGATGTTATTAAAGTAGATCCTTATGTAATAAAGCGTGCAAAAAAATGTACAACGGATTTTTTTACTCAACAAGAAGGGCTAGAAAAAATAACAAATCCAAAGTTTTTTTATAGTCGTTTACAAAGCAGTATTGGTATGCGAGTTAATGTTTACGACCAAAGTAGCAAAGATAATTTAATTGCTAAAGGCTACCTTCTACAATTGATAGGAGGAAAAGCACAAGTTCAAATTAGTGAACGGCTTGATTTAAGAGCAAGGAAACCAATTCAAGTTTTTCCTACAAAACAGGTAGCGCTCATTTAATTTTTAAAACTTAATGGAATATTTATGAATAACAAGGATGATACATATACTTTAGACTTATTTTGGTGGTTTATATCAGTCACAGGATTGATTTCTATTATAGTATTACTGTTTTTCTTTTTTCTACTTTAACCTCATGCAATATCACGCCTATCTTTGATGAAGATTAAGGCGTGACGTACCATAGCTATCTGTAAAGTTAATTCATTCAACAACATTAGTTAAGTCTAATTTTTGCATTATGTTAAATAAATAAACATTGATGATACGTTCACTATTATTAAGTGATGATGCCACTTCTTTATTGCTCAATCCAAGTACCAATAACTTGGAGCTCTTTTGGTGTTAATTTAGTGTCATGCTCAGATATTTTGTCACGAAATGAAGCCGATATATAATTTTATTTGTAAGAATGTGATCAACAGCTAAATTATATTCTTAACAAGGATCTGTTTTTAAAAAAACTGCAGTTAAGTCAGGTGCTATTTCATATTTCTTTTGTGAAAAGCTATGCCTTAATCCAACCCTGATCAGCCCTTATTGTTACGCAATTATTAATTTTAACATTTAAATTCTGATTCATAACGATTCGATGTTTAAATTTAAACAAAAAAAATGTGTTGAAACTGAGTTTAAATTTGTAATAAAAATAAATAAATATTAATGGTAAAAAGTTAAAATATAATCAGTTAATTGCTAGTTAAACCTTAGATCTAGTCTAAAATTGTTACTTATGGGGATTGAAACTATGTATCTGCTCTAATATGTATCTACATAGATATTTCAATAATAAAGGAAGAAAAATGAAATATTGTAAATTTTTAACTTCTACTATTAGTATATTTTTTGCTTTTTCGGGAATTCAAGCTCATGCAGATGATGGCATTACAGCCAATGTAGGCGTGACTAACAATTATATATGGCGTGGTGTTACGCAAAGTGATAAAAAACCAGCGGTGTCTGGTGGCATTGATTTTTCGCATAGTTCTGGGTTCTATGCCGGTACTTGGGCTTCTAATATAGACTTTGGCTCTGATGCCACAACTGAAACAGACTTTTACACAGGATTTGCAAGTCAGGTGGGGGATTTCTCATATGATGTTGGTTATATATATTATGGCTACCATGATGGCGATGATTTAAATTTTTCTGAAGTCATGGCATCTGCTTCTTGGAATTTTTTATCTTTAGGTGTATCAACTACTGCTCATAGTGATTGGGATTCTGACTTTGGTGATGATACTTATTTTGAATTGAATCTTTCATTTGAAGTATTTAAAGACGTTGAGTTTGGTATGCATCTCGGCAGTTATGATTTTGATTCTGGTACTGATTACCTTGATTACAATATGAGTCTCAGTAAAGCAGGGTTTAGCTTTATGGTAAGCGCTGTCGATGAAGACGAAATAGATGATGAATACAGTATTTCAATATCTTATACCCATGAAGTAAATTTTTAATATTTAAAATCAACATCTTAAATTAGTTGTAGGGTTTTAAAAAAAAAGAGGTGCCAAGCACCTCTTTTTATTTTATGTTAAGAGGTTACAACCTAAACTCTTTCATTTTCATTTCTAAATTACTTACCAATACACTGAGTCGTTTTACATCATCTTTACTGACATCAGCTTTATCAGAAATATTATGTGAGGTATCAGCTATTTCAGTCACATTTTTATTAATATCATCTACAACGGCACTTTGTTGCTCAGAAGCCGTTGCAATTTGTAAATTCATATCATTTAATTGCTGTACTAAATCAACCACATCAGCCATCAATTTCTTATTATCTTCACAGGCATCAATACTCGCATTTGCCATTTTACTTGAAGAGGTTACCATTTTAACGGTTGTCTGAGTTTCCTGTTGTAACGAATTAATTTTTGAACGAATATCTTCTGTCGATTGTTGTGTTCGACTGGCTAAGGTTCTTACTTCATCAGCTACAACTGCAAAACCGCGACCTTGCTCACCAGCACGAGCTGCTTCAATGGCGGCATTTAAAGCTAACAGGTTAGTTTGCTCTGCGATTGATTGGATCACATCAAGCACTGAACCGATAGATTCACTCTCGATTGCTAATTTTTCTATTGAGTGAGATGCATTATCCATTTCCGAATTTAAGTTATTCATATCAGATTCTAATTTTTGTGCTGATTGTGTGCTTTCACTACATTTGTCATCAGTAGCTTTAACAGTATCGGCCGCAGTTGTGGCATTACGTGCAACTTCTTGAATGGTTGCAAGTAATTGATTTGTCGCAACAGCGACACTATCGGCGTTATCTGATTGATGTAATGTTTGATTGGTTGTTTCATCCATATTAACGAGCATTGTTTCAGTAGACTCAAGTAGTGTTTTTGATAAGTTTTCAACACAATGCAAAATTTCTTGTAGTTCATTTAATAGGTGATTAAACGAGTTAGCAAGGGAAAATAATTCATCATTTCCTTTGTAATCTACCCTTGCAGTTAAATCTTTGTCTTTTGATATATGGTTAACTTGATCTATAAATTGATTTATTGGATTTGAGATACCTTTGCCTACTTTAAATCCAGCAAGTAAAGTTAAAGGAATAAGTACCAACATTATACCGCTCATAATAAACCAAATACTATTAAGCATTTCATCTTTATCTTTCATTGCTTCTGATACATCAATCTCACTTAAAACAGCCCATTTAACACCATCTATATTAAGGGGCCCGTAAGCTGATAGTACATCAACGCCTCTATAATCCTTTATTGTTTTAATGCCAGTTTGTCCAGCAATACCAGATACCGCACCTTCACTTTTGACAGGTTGTAAACCGATAGCAGAGCCACTAGCAACAATTTTTTCTATAATTGTATTATTCACTCCGGAATTTAAAAGCGCTTTTTTGTAATTTTGAGGATCATCATAAAGAAAGCGACTCTGGCTACGTAACAGATAATCTTCTCCAATTAGGTAAGTTTCACCAGATTCTCCTAACCCTACTTTTTCCCATTGTTTTCCATATGTCATCAATGAATTTATTTTATCTATGGGCATTTGAAAGATTAGAATACCAAGCTTTTCACCTTCATCTGAAAAAATAGGGGAGGACATAAACGCAGCAGCATCATGATATGAGGGATAATAAGGTTCAAAATCAATTAAAAAGCTGTGATCAGGTTCTGTACTTTGATTTGCTTTTTTAAATGCTTTTGCAAGACCTGAATTTTTATAAGGGCCGTCTTTTAGAGAAGTAGCAAAATCCAACTCTTTAAAAACACTGTAAATCACGTACCCTGTATTTGGATCAACTAAAAATATGTCATAGAAACCAAAAGCTTCTAAATATTTATTTAAATGAGGATGATATTTTTTATGTATTTTACTATATGTAGTATCGTCATTTGAGAAGTTAAGCTTATTTTTACTCCCTAATTCAAACTGATTACCACTAATGTATGCATGTTGAATTGATCGCGTATTCTGATTTAGTTTAGCTAATTTATCAATTGAACTTTGGCTTAAATTGGGGTTTTGTTGTTTGTATCGTACGTCGAATTGCGATGTATAATATTGTTGAAGCTGCCCAGTTTCTTGAAGGCTAGTTTCCTGATCGAATTTATAAAATGGTTTTGACATTTTCTGCATCATATCACTAACCATTAAATCGCTAGATAAGCTAACAATTTCATGTTGTATGGTAATGAAATATTCTTCTATTTGCGTTTTTTGAATTTCTCTAATTGCAATTAGCTGCTCAAAAGCACGTTTTTCTAATGCTTTTGATGCGATTGAAGATGCTTGCCAACCTACAAGAGAGCCTGCGGTTATTATTCCGATTGCTGACAAAACAACAGATGCAACTATGATCTTATTTGCTATCTTCATTTGTATATTAATCTAATAGAAAAACATACTTCAAAGTTTAGTTAACTTATCTTATCCTAGCCACATGATCATGCTTTTATTACAGTATTTTACCTAGGTAAATAAATCATCATAACGATGCAAAAAATGAATATAGGCCAAAATGCATATTTAAATATCCGTCTACGATATGTGGCACTATGAGGATGGCATTGTGGAAGTATCATGCCACAATGACAACATATCGTTTCTTGTGAACTTGAGTATTTATCCTCTTGCTCTAAGGTATTTTCAGTATCACAATATAGACAATGAATTGTTTCTATCATTATATAACTCCTAACTTGTTAACTGATGGTATAGATGTGGTAACTTATTGGGCAGCGCAGTTGGATTCAAAATTACCGTAAATCCATCACTCCCAAACAAATAGGGCAGATACTCATCTGCTTGCTGATCTATGGTGATGCAAAAAGGTCTAAGCCCTAATCGTTTCGCTTCTAAGATTGCCTGATGGGTATCTTCTATACCAAAACGACCTTCATAATGGTCGATATCATTAGGCTTGCCGTCTGTCAAAATTAACAATAATTTCTGAGTGTTTTTTTGCGCTGATAATACTTTTGTAGCCTGACGGATAGCAGCCCCCATTCGAGTATAAAAGCCAGGTTGTAATGCTTGAATTCGACCTCTTACATCATCATTGTATTTCTCAGCAAAGTTTTTAAGCATGGTAAATCTAACATGATGACGTTTCACAGATGAAAACCCATACATCGCAAATTCATCGCCAACAGCCTCAAGTGCTTCACCAAATAACAACATGCTACTTTGAATCACATCAATAACACGATTATTATCATCTATATGTGCATCGGTAGACATAGATATATCAGCAAGTAATAAACAAGATAGGTCTCTATTATTACTTTTAAAACTACGGTATAAGCCTTTTTGTGGTGCTGGACCTTGCTTGCTTTGTATATGAAAATCTAACCAAGCAGATATATCTAGCTCTTCACCTTGGGGTTGCGCTTTATGCCACTGCTTCACACTTTGTAGTTGCTGAAATTGAGAACGAATTTTTTTAGCTGCACTGGATAAATTAGCAGGTAGTTTTTTAGCTGAACTGTCTTTTGGTAACATAGGTTGTAATAAACACCTATCATCTATCAATTTAGATAATTTATAATCCCATTCAGGTAACTTTAAACCAGCACCTAATGGAATATCATCTTCAGATGCAGATGGTAAATCTAGATCAACTTTGAGTTTTGCTGTTTTTTGATTTTGTTGCTTAGATAATGTAATTTTATCCAAATCTTCTGCAACACGTTGTGCATCTTCATTATCAGTATCATCTTCAGCGCGGTTAATTTTTGAAAACTCACTCCATGAAAATAAATTTTCCAATCTAAAAACCATCATACCATCGCGGGTGTGTGGATCTTGAATTCGTTCTGTTTTCTTTCTTGCCACTTTGCTTTCTTGTTTGTTTTTTGAAGATTCCTTTTTTTGATGGTTTAACTCATTATCAACTGGAGGGCTAATTTGCACATTGGCACTTGGATATAACCATAAATATACCGCTTGTGGAGCATAATTTGCCATAGGAAAATGTGTTACAGAGCCAGGTTCTTTGAGTGCTTGAATAACAGATTTTTCTAAAGCTTGATGCGCTTTTGGTAATGTATCTATTGCAGGTCTAAGTTGTAACAAAGCTTCAAGCATAGCGTAATAGCGGGTCTTTAAACTAGGGTAACGTTGTAAAACATCTAATACTCTTGCTTGATTATCTTTGGCCCAATGGTTAAATTTTTCATCTGATTGTGCAGCGAGCGCTGCAAGCCATAAATAAAGGTTTTTATTTAATGATTTTGAAGGAAAAACAGCAATTGATTCAGGGAGTCTTAAACTCGTTTCATCTTGCCAAGCAAGGCTTAATTGATGATGTGAGCCAGATATCTTTTGTAAAAAGCTACGCCTGACAATATAGTCTCGGGCCGCGGCAGCTTCAACCCGCTTTGCTGGGGAGCCTCCAAGGGCTCTAAAAATCATACCTGCTGACTTACTGACTTGTGCAAATGTTACTTTAGCTTCATCAAAATCAGTGCTTGCTTTTTTAGTGATATATTTATGCCAAATACTACCAACCCATTCTTCCATTATAAATTCTCATTAAGCTGACATCACACTCATAATATCAATAACAAAGGAAAGCAATGTGACTTATATCAAAAGAAGATTTGTTAAATATATTAATCATTTTAACTTTATAAATAATGAGGAGTTAAGAAAAGATAAAGCCCTAAACAATGTTTAAGGCTTCTGGTTGAAACTATATTGATGTGAATTTAAGCGTCGGCTTGCAATGCATCTTTATTTATTTGTGAATTACTTACTGTCACTTTCTTCCTATCTACTAGAAAGTTAGATAAATAAGTTAATAGGCCTATCATGAATACAACACCAGCTGCTTCGCGTAACCAATAGAAGATAGCCAGTTTATCTTGCGTTGCCATAAACCCTAATGCTTCGCCTGTTTCAGGCATACGCTGTAACCAAACTTGTAAGATACCAGCACCCGTTAGAAATAATGTGATGAATACCATAGAGATAGTCATTAACCAGAATCCCCACATTTCTACAACTTGTGCTTTAGGGCTAGAGGACTCTCCGATACCACGTAACTTAGGCATCGCAAATGAGATTATTGTTAATACAATCATTACATAAGCACCGTAAAATGCCATATGACCATGAGCAGCTGTTATTTGAGTACCATGCGTAAAGTAGTTAACTGGAGCAAGTGTATGTAGGAAACCCCAAACACCAGCGCCTAAAAATGCCATTACTGCTGTACCTAAAGCCCATAATGTTGCAGCTTTATTTGGATGTTCACGGCGACGACGATTTACCATATTAAACGCGTATAATACCATAGCAAAGAAAGGTAAAGGCTCAAGTGCAGAGAAGATAGAACCAATCCACTGCCAGTAATCAGGTGTAGTTAACCAGTAGAAGTGATGACCTGTACCTAAGATACCTGTGATCAGTGCCATCGCGATGATAACGTATAACCATTTTTCGATTACTTCACGATCTACACCCGTTACTTTAATTAAAATGAACGCTAAGATTGCACCCATGATCAGTTCCCAAACACCTTCTACCCATAAGTGAACAACAAACCACCAGAAAAATTTATCAAGTGCGATGTTAGATGGGTTATAAAAAGAGAATAAGAAGAATACAGCCAAGCCAATAAGACCTGTAAGCAATACTAAGTTTACAACCGTTTTACGACCTTTTAGGATTGTCATACCTAAGTTAAATAAGAAACCTAAACATACTACAACAATACCGATTTTAGTTATGGTAGGTTGCTCTAAAAATTCCCGGCCCATGGTGGGTAAAATATCGTTACCTGTCATATGCGCTAGAGTAGAGTAAGGCACTAATAGGTAGCCAAGGACAGTTAAAGTACCTGCAACTGCAAATATCCAAAATAATGCAATTGCTAATTTTGGGCTATAGAGTTCTGTTTCAGCTTCTTCAGGTACTAAATAATATGCCGCACCCATAAAACCAAATAATAACCAAACAATCAGTAAGTTAGTATGAACCATCCGCGCAACGTTAAAGGGGATTGCATCACCTAAAAAGTCACCCACCACATATTGAAGACCCATTATCAAACCAAATAGAATTTGGCCTGTAAACAGCATTAATGCAAAAATAAAATAAGGTTTTGCAACAGATTGAGATTGAAATTTTAATGTATTCACGTCATTAACCCTCAATATTTGGTGGCCAGCTATTAACATCCATCTCAGCAGTAAACTTTAGGAAGTCTGCTAGGTCATCAATTTCTTGGTCATTTAAGTTGAACTGCGGCATCTGGCGACGGCCAGGGACACGTAAAGGTTGTGCTTTCATCCAGCCATTCATGAAAGCTTTAAATGTTTCATGGTCACCTGCACCGCGACGGTAAAATACATTACCAAGTTCAGGAGCAAAGTATGCGCCTTCACCTATTAGTGTATGACAACCAATACAGTTATTTTCTTCCCATAATTCCTTACCTCGCTCCACTGATTCAGTTATATTTTCACGGTGATCCGATTTAGGCATTTCTCTTGTTGTATGCATGGTTAACCCGAGGAACACTAAGAAGAAGAACATACTTCCGCCGTAATAAATGTTTCTCGCCATACTTTTTGTAAAGGTTTCGGACATTGTCTCATCCCCTATAATTGTTAAAAAAGCTAACGGTTGTTGAACAAATAAATCTTACGGTACGGTGGGTTTGCTTTATTTGACTTGCATCAAATTTTTTAAATTGGGGAGCTTCGTTATTTGATTTGAATCAACCTTTGTAACTATAGGATTTTAAAGAGTATATAACCTTATTTAAAGTAAGGGTTTAAAAGCTACTTAATAGATATTTATAAAAAGTTTAATTGTTTTTTTATTCATAATTAATATTTTAACATTTTTGATGAGATAAAAGATATTTGTTAACTGCACTAAAAAAGAGGCAATTTTTTTGCCATGGCTCTGGAAAGATTTAGCATACCTAACAGAACAAAAATCGCATGCATGCAAATAAAATAAAACAACATTATCATAATAGACGCATTGATATTATTACCAGCTAAGAATATATAGACGATAGGAATAACAGCTAAAGCGATACCATTTAAAGCACATAATTGCATTGAGCGATATAGATGAATACGTGCTAGTCCAAAACGAGATTTGAATTTAATGAAATAAACTAATAAAAATAGAAATGCTAAACCAGGTAAAATAAGCAAATTAGCAACATAGAGCGCCTGAGCGATTGTTGATAGTTTTTTTTGTGTAATGGCACTGTTGGGCATGAGGTTTCCTTAACTCAAAGGGATCCAGTATATAAGGCCTATGATGAATGGGACAACAATCACATAGGTTAACATCAAAATCCGCCAAAGTTTTGGGCCGCTATTTAGCTCCATAAATACATCCGTGATTTGTTGTCCTTTATACATGGCAGCCGCTAAAACTAACCAAATAGTATAGACTTGTGAAATATCATTGTTATCCTGAGCAAAACCACCAACTATCACTGACTCAACTGTTAATCCGATTAATACAATAAAACTAATTATGAACTGTTTAAAAGTCATCTTCAAACTCTCTAGTTTAGAATATATATTAATGGGAATAAGATAATCCACACTAAATCGACCATATGCCAATAACAGCCACCAGCTTCAAACCCTGAAGTTTGATCTGCTTTATATACGCCATTAGCCGCTTTTTTAGCAATAAAAGCTAAAATTATCATGCCCAATAAAACATGCATAAAGTGGAAAAAGGTAATTAAAAAATAAAGCATAAAAAACGTATTTGTTGATATTCCAAACCCAGCTTCAATTAATACTTGGTATTCCCATGATTTAGTACAAACATATATACATGCAATTAATAGTGCAATTATAAGATGTTGTGCTGCTTTGGTATTTTCTGACTGTTTAATTGCATGAACACTTAATGCCACAAAATAACTACTTGTGATAAGTGCTAGGGTATTTATTATTCCTGCAATGGGGTGAAGATGGGCTTGACCCGATATAAACATTTGCGGATTTAACTGCTTAGTAACAGCAAAAGCGATAAATAGAATCGCAAATACTGTCAGTTCAGCTAAAATAAAAAACCACATGGCTAAATCGCCAGGTAGTTTTTTATCATTGGTATTTATGTCTATTTCATTTTGCATTGTTTTTATTCATCAAAATAAATTCGTGCAACATCCATTAATGCTTCAACTGTAATAGGATCATCGGTTAATGGCTCTGCTAAACAGCATCGGCATACTTCAAGTGCCGGCATACCACTAGACATCATGCGTGCCGCATAAATAAGCAAACGAGTTGATGCCACTTCATCTAAGTCGTTATCTTCTAACCGGCGCAATGCGCCAGCAAGCTCAATTAATTTATAAGCCAGATGTGCGTCAATATTACATTCTTTCATTAAAATTTCTTGTTCTACTTTAGGTTCTGGGTAATCAAACCTAAGTGCTACAAAACGCTGACGTGTACTTGGCTTCATGCCTTTTAGTAAATTTTGATAACCCGGATTATATGAAACAACTAACATAAAACCCTTTGCGGCTTCTAATAGTTCACCCGTTCTTTCTAGTGGGAGTATACGGCGGTCATCGGCCAATGGATGCAATACAACCGTTGTATCTTTTCGTGCTTCAACAACTTCATCTAAATAACAAATGCCACCTTCTCGCACAGCACGTGTTAAAGGACCATCTTGCCAATAAGTGCCATTTGGCCCTATTAAGTGACGCCCAACTAAATCAGCTGCCGTTAAATCGTCATGGCAAGCAACTGTATATAAAGGTTTATTTAATTTTTCAGCCATATGCTGAACAAACCGGGTTTTACCACACCCAGTTGGCCCTTTAATTAAAACGGGTAATTGATGTTCATAAGCATACTCAAATAGAGATATTTCATTTTTTTGTTCTTGATAAAATAATTCTTTTTGATCTGATTCTATTTCGATAATATTATCAGTTGAAGCTGCAGATGTTTGAGTCATAAAAAGAAAACCTTAAGCACATATTGTTGTTAGCTATAAGGTACTCTTGTTATATGAGAGTGGTTTTGATTTTGATCAAGTCAAATGAGAACTCGCATCAACTTGGTTTAATAATAACTTCACTTTTCTTTAGGAATGTATTTTGCTGCGGGGCGATCGATGTCAATCGCTTGGGGACCATCTACCCATTTTAATAACGTCCCTTCAGGGTTATCTTTTTGTACTTCTTGGCATGCAGAAATACATTGCGCGCACTGTGTACAGGTAAACTTAGCCCGTTTCATGTTTCGTGTAGGAAGACGCATTGGGCAGGCCTTATCACATGCTTTATCACACTCTCTACAGGCTTTTGCACGTGTACGATCAAACTTTACTGCCATCGCTTGTTTATTTGCCATCCATATAAGACTTTGAAATAAACCCAAAGCACAACCGTATTTACAAAATATGTGACGCGCAAAAATAAAATCGAAAGAAAATACACAAGTCGCAGCGATTAGAAATATGGTTGATCCAAAGCCTACTTCTAAATTAACCAAGTCAATAAGCAATGGTACGGGCGGCATTAAATAACTGAGTAAACCTACAGCCCAAGTGAATGCCATACTGATACTAATAGCCGCAACAATAAGCCTAGGAATAATAGCTTGATTCTGCTTTTCAGGCTTTTCCCATAATGTAACCCGATTTAATTGTTTCAACATCACTTGGTTTATCATTTCTACAACCGAAAAATGTGGGCACAACCAACCACAATAGATACGCCCAAACTTCCAAATTAAAATAAGAGAAGTGCCTACAAAAGCAATGGCAGGTAAGAATACTTTTAAAAATATAATAGTTGTTGCTTGTACAGTGGTACCTCCTTGATGGATAACGCTCTCAAGACCTAATGTCCATTGGTGGCCAAAAAATATAAAATGCCCTAAAGTTAAATCAAAACGAAAAATATCTAAAAGGGGAGCGAATAAAAAAAGTAAGAAAAATAATGTACGTGTCATTGTTCTTGAATGCTGATAAGTCATGAGAATACTGCTTTATGAGCTGGTTTTGAACAATTTTAGCAATAACTAGCACCACTAAAATTGATCAAAGTCTTGTTTAATTAAAAGAATGTCTAATATTTATCTCGATCATCTTATTTATAACCACGCTCAATTAAATGTTGCGTATATTGTTTATCAGTACCATTAATATGTTTTATCAACCAATTTGTTAAAAATTCACACACTTCTTCAAATACTTCATGGCCTTTCTCGTTATATTTATCTTGCATATGGGATATTTGATTTATCATATCTTGATGTTGTTTTTTATGTTCATCAAAATTAGGGTAATCATTATCACTCATAATTTCTTCTTCTCGTTCAAAATGATATTTAGTGTAATCAATTAAATCATCCAATGCTTGGCGTTCAAACTCTTCACTCATTGCATAGTCATATGCAGTATTAAATTGATTTAATAAATTGATTAATTTTTTATGGTCTAAATCTAAAACCTCTATACCTACACTATACTCTTCCTTCCATTTTAATTGCGTCTCTGTTTTAGTTTTATTGTATATAAATGGTATTAATAGCAGGGCTAAAATTAAAATCCATGAAATAGGATTATTCATTCCTGATAAAAAACCAAGAAATATTGCAACTATGATCAAACCGATAATTGCAGCGTATAACAATGCCTTAGAATGTTTCTTCATTTCTCTATACCCTTAATTTTTATGTGGTTTCTTTAACTTCAGATACCACAATATGAATTTACTCGGGGGAAATTATTGTCATAGATCAAACAATTTTTAGTTTAACTTTAATTAAAATTTAATCAGTTTAAAAATTTGATCTAGGTCAGGTTGCCATAAATAAAATTGATTGATAGTGCGCTCAAAGCAGAATAATTATTCAACAAAACGCATTCCAGGGTTAAGCGCCGAATAATAATTCTGAAAATCATTTATTTAAAATACTAAACCTGAGGGAAAAATGATGAAAAAAGTAAAAACAGCATTATCAGTTCTCACTATGGCACTTGGATTTGCAACTACAGGCATAAGTATGTCGGTATCAGCTGCAGAGCCAACGTTATCGAAAGCTGACTTTGAAAAAGCACAATTACAATATTTTCAACGTTGTGCCGGTTGTCACGGTGTTTTACGAAAAGGTGCTACAGGGAAAAGCTTAGAGCCAAAAGAAACACTGAAAAAAGGTCAAAAACGTTTAGAAAAAATTATTGCATACGGTACAGAAGGCGGTATGAATAATTTTGATGACATTTTTAGTAAAAAAGATATATCAAATTTAGCGACATTTATTCAAATGAAGCCACCTGTACCACCAGAAATGTCAATTACACAAATGCGCAGCCACACAAAACAGTTTGTAGACGCAAAAAACTATCCAGCAAAACCTATGCATAACCTAAACTGGAAAAACTTCTTTATCGTTATTGAACGTGATGCCGGTAAAGTAGCTATTGTTGATGGTGATACTAAAAAAGTGATTACGCATATTAATACTGGCTACGCAGTACATGTTATTAAAGGTACTGAGCATCATAAAATTGATCATGCTGAAGATGTAGGTCGCTTTTGGTACACCATAGGTCGAGACGGTAAAGTTACAAAAATTGATTTATGGCAAAAGCCAGAAAACATGTTAGTTGCTGAAACTAAAATGGCCTATGACGCTCGCGATATTGCCGTATCAGGTGATGGTAAATATGTTATTGCTGGTGGTTATTGGCCTGCTCACTTCGTAATTATGGATGCAGTTACATTAAACCCGCTGAAAGTCGTTTCTACCCGTGGTTACAATACTAAAGGTGAATTCATAAACGAAGCTCGTGTGGCTGCAATATATACGACACCAAACGAATCAAGCTTTATGGTCGCAGTAAAAGAGCTTGGTCAAATGTGGCAGGTCGATTACAAAGATTTAGACAACTTATCTATTACACAAATAGATTCTGCAGAATTCTTACATGATGGTTTCTTTGACCCAACAGGGCGTTATTTCCAAATTGCAGCTAACGCATCTAATAAAATGGTAGTGGTTGATACTAAGACACGTAAATTAGAAGCTATGATTGACGTAGAAAGCCTACCTCACCCAGGTCCTGGTGCTAACTGGAACGATAAAAAATGTGGTCCAGTTGGTGGTACGACGCACTTAGGAATGGGGCTAGTTTCTGTATGGGGTAACGATCCTATTGGCCATCCAGATAAAGCATGGAAACTATGTTACGAAGTTGAAACAGATGGTGCGGGTGCATTCATCCGTACCCATGAAACATCACAATTTGTTTGGGCTGATCAACTAAAACACCCTGAGCCTGAAGTACAGCAATCCGTTCAAGTATTTGATAAAGATACACACGAAATTGTTAAAACAATTCGTGTAACAACTGAACCCGGTAAAGCAGCACTACACATGGAATTTAATAAAGGAGGCTCTGAGGTTTGGGTTTCAGTTTGGAACCGTAAAGAAGCAAGTAAGCCAACAGGTGAAATTGTGGTTTATGATTCTAAAACACTTAAAGAGAAATACCGCATTAAAGGTTTAACTACACCAACAGGAAAGTTCAACGTTTACAATAGAATGAACCATAAAACCTAATCTATTTAACCACACAATAAAGCGGGCTTAATGCCCGCTACTTTTTTGAACCGTCAAATTAGAATATAGCAAGTTAGGACAAAGAATTATGGCTAACAATAAATTAAATAAGCCAAGCTTTTGGTCTCGCCGACTTATGTTTGGTAGCACAGTAGCAGGTGCAGTGATTTTTTTCGTAGTAGGGATCATTTTTTGGGGAGGTTTTAATACAGCCATGGAAGCAACAAATACGACCGAGTTTTGTATTGGTTGTCATGAAATGCAAGAAAATGTTTATCAAGAGTATACACCAACAATACATTTTACAAATCGCACTGGGGTAAGGGCTGGTTGTCCAGATTGTCATGTACCAAAACCTTGGATCCATAAAATCATTCGTAAGATCCAAGCGTCAAAAGAGGTATTTTCATGGTTAACGGGAAAGTTAGATACTAAAGAAAAGTTCAACGAACATAGATTTGATTTAGCACAAAGTGTTTGGGGCGCTATGAAGGAAACAGATTCACGAGAATGCCGAAACTGTCACAACTTTGAATCAATGAACCCTGAATTTCAAAAACCTCGGGCACGTAAGCAGCATTTGAATGCATTTGAAACTGGTCAAACTTGTATTGATTGTCATAAAGGCATTGCTCATCATGATGTACGAGATCAATTAACAGACGAACAATTAGAAGAACTCGAAGCACCTAACCCTGATTTTATTCGCGAAATACCAAAAGAATATATAGAAGGACTAGCACGTGTAGAAGCTAGAGAAGCAAAAGAGGCTGCTGAGTTAAAAGTTCAAAAAAAAGTAAGTAAAGAAAAAATGGAACAACAAATTGCAGATGCAGTTAAACTAGCTGTGGCAAATAGTCATACATTACAACTTGCATCTCTAGACCCAGATGAACAAGCTGAAACCTCAAGCAATATAGATGTAGACTGGTCTAAATCAAGTGCACAAGATATTACAGTATTTTACCCAGGCACCGCCTCTATTGAGTGGATTTTAGGTCGAAAACATGGTGGCAAACGAGCATTTTCTAAAGGTGATCGCTGTGTTGAATGTCATGGAGAAGAAACCGATGTTATCGGACAAACAATCGTATCAGGTGAAAGCGAAAAAAACCTTGAACCTAATGTGATCCCAGGAAAACGTGGCAGTATCCCTGTTCAAATTGATGCAACTCATGATAATGAACATCTATATCTACGTTTTAGTTGGGTTGATGGCGAACATGCACCTGTGCCATTTGTTGAAGGCGGTAAAATGGATCCTGAAAACCCAATGAAACTAGCCTATATGTTAGCGACCGATGACGTTGAATTTGCCGATAGAGCGGGGTGCTGGGGATCTTGTCATGCAGATGTCGATACTATGCCATTTGAACCAAGCGGTGAGTCACTGTTAAATTCAGACTTAGCGCAACGACTTAATCTTAATGCAGGTATTACAAAGTATATAAAAGAATCACGTGAAAAACTTGAAATTAAAGGCCGCAAGAAAAAACCTTTGGGTGGCTGGGATAAGCTTAAAGACGATGCCGAAATTCAAACCGTAAATGATTCTGGTTTATTTATGGATTTAATCAGATATAAATCAGGAACAGGTGAAATCGAAGACGGTAAAATTCTTGAAAAACGTGATATGCACGGTGGTCAAGGTTCTGAAGTTGAAGCGTCACTTAAAGCGGGCACTTGGTCTGTTGTGATTAAACGTAAACTAAGATCGGATAGCCCAGGAGATGTAAATATAGAGCCTGGAAAAGTATACAACTTTGGGTTTGCGATTCATGATGATTATTCTAGTGCACGGTACCATCATGTATCTTTAGGCTATAAGTTAGCATTAGATAATCCTGATGCAGAAATTAATGCAACACAACAATAAAATCTAGATGTTAAAGTTGATATCCCCAAAGCATGACAATTTATTAGTCATGCTTTTTATTTTTATAACCTAATCTTAGTAAAAATTAAAATTTAACTTATACTTAAATCAAACAAAGCAATTGGTAATAGAATATGTAGTTATATAGGAGGATTATTTGAAGCTTAAAATCTATATATACACTTTTTGTATTATACCTAATCTTGTTTTTGCAGATATCACAGATAATTTTCGTTGGTCTATAGATTCAAGTGCCCGTTACAACGATTATTCAGAGCCAAATAAATCTAGTCAAATCTACTTTATAGGTTTAGATACCCATAAAGTTTTCTCTAATAACAATGGTGATTTTGCCTATAGTGTTATGCAGTTTTATTATACAAAGCTCTCCAATCAAAACCCTTACCCATTCATGTTTGACTCACCAAATGATGGAAAAATTATTGTTCGAGAAGCGCATGTAAATTACACACCTTCACATTTTTTAATACCAAATATACGTATTGGACATTTTACACTGCCTTTTGGCTTAGAGGATAGTAATGACACAAATGGGAGATTACTTGATTATGGACACGGTTCAACCCTTGGTACCAAATTAGATTGGGGAATACTATTAAATAAAGTACATGATAAGTTTGAATATAAAGTCAGCTATACCTTAGGTGGTAAAAATGATCCTAAATCTGTTGATGGTTCGTATTTATATACTGGTCGCTTTAGTACTTTAAGCCATCAAGATTATATATTTGGCTTGTCTTTTTACTTTGGTGAACTTGATAACAATGAGCGTCAAAGAGTGTCATTTGATTTACAATACTATTATCAAACTTGGGGTGTAAAAGCAGAACTAGCACAAGGTCAATTTAACGACGATGATCAACGCTATGCTTTAATAGAGCTTAATAAACAGTCAATTGATGATTCAAAAAAGATATATGGACAATATATTTACAAAGATAGTGACAGCTTTGAAGAAGCGCAAAGTCTTGCATTAGTTGGATTTAGCTACCAGTTAAATACACAGTTAGAAGCAAGTATTGAGTTTAAAAAACAACTGGTGCAAGTAAATGATGGTAAAAGTAGTATATTCAGAGCGCAAATAAGATATAGGTATTAATATGAAATATATAATTATCTTTTTATTATTTATTTTTGTCCCAAATGTACTTGCTGAAGCTTATTGCGCTTTAAGAGATCCTGTTGCACAAATAAAACTATTATATCCAACAAAATCAAACCAACTTTCAATCGTTAAAGAAATCAATGAAGGCGTCAGGCAACAAGTAAAAATTGCTTTGCCTAATAATGACCTGCATTTTGGAGAGTTAGGTAAACATACGCTTTATGTTGTATTACAACAGCAAACAAAGCTTGGATATATACATGTTAGATCTGAGCAAAGTAAATGGGGACTAGTTGAAATCATTTGGGCAATAGATAAAGACTATCGTATTAAAGATTTTGCATTTCAACGTAGCAGAAGTCCTAAAAAGAAATTGATTGACAATAAGTCATTTAAGAATATGTTTATAGGTAAGAATTTAGCACAATTAAAGGAGTATTTAAATAAAGATGGTATTACAGCCAATCAAAAATTACTCTCAGTTGCCCCTAATGCGCCAGAGCTTGCCAATGTTGTTTTAAGATGTGCATTAAAAACATTATTATTAACACAATTGGTATGGCAGGACGAATTAGAAAACACATTAAAATAGAAGAATAAAAAATTAATGAAAATATCACATTATAACCAAATAATTTCGGTTGCAACTCTGTTGATAGGCAGTTGCATATTTGGTTTTATTTGGAGTAAATACCAAGACGTTGAATATCAATCTCGTGTACATTATCAATCGAGTATATCACTGAAGTCTTTCCAACATTTTTCTACTATGTTTCAAATATGGCTTACAACCCAAGATTTATTTTTCTCTGGAAAACAAACTTATTTAGCGCAAGGTATACAACAACAAACGGATATTTTACTTAAAGAGTTAAATGCTTTGTCAGTGATATCACACAGTCAATCTTCAGATTTAAATCAATTAATTTCAATGATTAAAAGTAACGATGACATTATCGCTTCTATACTTACTCTAAATAACCCAAAAGATAAAAAGTGGGATTTAGCAATAGAAAGTTCGGATGTGATTACGACAAATACTATTGGACTCATCGAACGATTAAAAAGTAATTATGAAGCACAAGAGTTAAACTTAGCTAATAAACATAAAAATGCGATTAATAAGTTGAAAGCATGGGTATCAGGTTTAATTGCCATATATTTATTCATGATCATATTTGGTACACGCTGGATCAGCAAAAATATTGTAAAGCCACTAGAGAATATTACCCATATTGCGAATAAACAATTAGATACTGAAGAAGACATTGAATTTGTACAACACTATGGTCCGCAAGAAGTCATTGAGTTATCTGAAACCATTCAAAATTTAACGCAACACATTAAATTAGAAATAACCAAAGCTGAATTGCAAAGAAATAATGCAGATGAAGCTAATAAACGTATCACTAGCATAATGAATTCAGTGCCTACTTCAATTATTTTAGTAAATGAAACAGGGATAATTAAGGAAACAAATAAAGCAGTTAATAAACTATTTGAAGCTGATGATAAGGATATTCTTAATAAAAAAATTGGTCATTTTTTACCAATTTTAGCTATGGTAAATGGTAACTTTGATAAAAATAGCGCAACAAAAACAATGCAAGAAGGTATTTTATCTTCAAATATAAAAAAACCTTATATTGAATACTCAGGATGTTTAGTTTCTATTTTTGGTGAAAATCATTATTTAATTGCAATAAGTGATATTAATGATAGAAAACACGATCAATTGGCTTTATCACAATTAAATCAACAATTATTGCATGCTGAAAAAATGGCATCCATAGGTCAGTTAGCAGCAGGTATCGCCCATGAAATTAATAATCCTATTGGTTATATACGAAGTAATATCGAGATATTAACTGAGTATTATGAAGTGATCATGGATTTTAAAAAACTTGTCATTGAAAATAAACCATCAACTGAAATTGAAACTTATTATCAAGAGCACGATCTGGATTATATTTTTAATGATATTGAAGCTGTTATCAAATCATGCCAAGACGGAACAGGTAGAGTATCAAAAATAATCAAAGACTTAGGTAGTTACGCTCATCAAGACAATGAAAAAATGGAACCTGTAAATATCGATGAGCTAATAAACAAGAGCTTAGTATTAGTTGCAAATGAACTAAAATATAAGGTAGAGCTTATTACACAACTTGAAGCGTCTTCTGTAATTTATGGCTACCCGCAGAAACTACAACAAGTCTTTATTAATCTATTAGTGAATGCATCTCATGCAATACAGAGTTCTGGCAAAGTATGGATCACAAGTAAACTTATTGATTCTGAGGTTAATATTTGTATTAAAGATAATGGTCATGGTATTTCTTCAGAAAATATGAAAAAGTTATTTGACCCTTTTTTTACCACTAAACCAGTAGGTAAAGGAACTGGGCTAGGTTTACATATCGTCAGCTCAATATTAGAGGAGCATAATGGACATATAACTGTGAGTTCTACATTAGGGCAGGGTACTGAGTTCACATTACATTTACCATTAACACATAGTTAATAAAATAATTAATACACTAATATTTGGTCAAAATACGCAACTTATAAAATAAGCAATTTCATAATACATTGATTTTTAATTAATAAAATAATGGAATGGAGTTTGCCTTTATAAATAATTAAAACAATCAATATTTATAAAGGACTAATCTATGAAACAAATGAAAAAAATAGCAATTACATTAGTAGGCGGTTTTTTACTTTTAATCGGCCTTTTATTTATTATTTTACCAGGCCCTGCAATTATCGTTATTCCATTAGCCCTTGTTTTGTTAAGTAAAGAATATCCAATAGCAAAGCAGTGGTTACGTAAATTTCAGCGATACTCACGTACAAGTGCACAAAAGTTAGATGCGTTTTTTTCAAAAAGATAAATCAAAACATTTAAAATGTCTTAATGATACCTTTAATAAGTGCAGCAGTTTGTTCTGGCTTTTCTAATGGAAACATATGACCTGCATCTGTAAACTCTACTGTATTGATAATATTTTGCTTGGCAAAGCGTTTTACCGCTTTGCCAGTACATACACCATTTTGAGCATAAATTAATGTTGCAGGGATATTCAACTTACTTTTATAACTGCCAAGATTAACAGGTAGCGTTCTAAAAACTTCAGTTTCCACCTCAGCTGAGAATAATAACTCTTTTTTTTGATTTCTGTTAACAAACCCATGGTTTGCATAGTCAGATAAACAACGAATATCAAAGTTTTTAAATAATGATTTGTGCTTAAACTGTTCTACCATATTAGTATTTAATGGCCATTGCTTACGTCTTATATTTGATTTGCCCGCAGGGGATATTTTATCGAATAATTTTGTACCTTTAAGTAACTTCATCATAAAAGCTGTTGTGCCTGTAAAAGCCGGTGGATCTAGCATAATAACGCCTTTAAAAAGGTCAGGTCTTTGACATGCTGCCATAAAGGAAATAACACCACCAAACGAATGTCCAATATTAATTACTTTTTCATGCTCTCGATTAAGTGCTTTTTTTTGTTTGATCACAAACGCGATTAACTCATCAACAAGGTATTGCCAATTATGGGTAATAGAATATAAAGGGTTATGCCCATACTTTTCTAGTGCAATAACTTTAAAGTCATCGCTAAATAAATCTAAAAATGTATTGTAACTTTTAGCAGGGAAGCCATTAGCATGCACAAAATTTATGATGTCATGTTTCATTTTAAATAATCAACCGTAGAGTTATTGCTCTATTTTAAATTAATAAACAAAATAACAATAATTTCATTTAATAGCGAATTATTTTCGGTCCACTATTTAAGTGAACTAAACTTATATATAAGTAAGGCTAGATGAAGTTATAGACTCGCATCTAACCATGCCTAGGTATATAATATATCGCGATTATTTTTGGGTATGTGTATGGAACGTAATAGAGTTGTATTAGTAGATGTTAATGATACTGAATTGGGTACTGCTGATAAGATGCAAGCCCATGAAAAAGGTTTATTGCACCGCGCATTTTCTATTTTTGTTGTACGAGAGACTAATGGCGTAAAAGAAGTATTATTACAACAGCGAGCATTAACTAAATATCATTGTGCCGGATTATGGAGTAATACATGTTGTTCACATCCGCAACCAGGTGAAAACATAACACAATCAGCAATTAACCGACTCACTGAAGAGTTAGGCTTTACCGTTAACAACCTTATTTGGGTCGATAGTCATTGTTATAAAGCTAAATTATCTAATGACTTAATTGAGCATGAGTTTGATCATTTATTTGTAAAGCAACTCAGCGAACTAGAGTTTAATAAATTACAAATTCGACCTAATCCAGCAGAAGTAAATGCAATCGACTGGCTAAGTATAGAGCAGATAGAATTAGAGCTTAAAAACACTGCAAATAAATATACTCCTTGGTTTAAAGATACATTTTATAAAGTACTCAATAAATTATAGATATCCATAAGATAGAAAAGATAAATCTCTTCTATGCTGTAAGAGGTTGAAAAAATTTAGAAAGCTTAATCGTCAAACTCTAACTTGGTGGCAACTAAAATACCATTTGAATTTAAAGATCCTTTTACCTTAACTTCAATACCGTTTGCAAGATCGTTTACCGTTCCACCTTTAAAATCCGTAAACTCGTTTGTAGTAACACTATGCCCATCAACTTTGAAGTTAAATTCTGATACAAAATCAGAAAGTATGCCTTCATATTCAACTTTTTCAAATTTAATCTTTTGAGCAACTAACATGTTATTATTAAAATGGCCTTCAACTTCAATATTTACGCCATTTGCTAGCATTGAAATACTACCATCTTTAAACTCTGTATCTTGAGAGACTGAAATACTTAATGTGTCTGAACTGTTAATTTCTAAGTTAAAAATAAATGGAAACTGTAAATTTTCAGAAAATTCAGAATTAACTATCACACCTTCAACTTCATGATCCTCATCATGTTTAAATTCTATTTTTATCGCTAGTATCGTATGTGAGTCTGTTAAGTTTCCCTTAACTTCAACGTTTACCCCCTGAGCCAGATCATCTTTAGTACCATATTTAAATTCAGTATTATCATCAGTATTTATTGTGAATTCACCAATTGTAAATTCTTGTATTGTACTAAAGGTTTCAATAACCCCTTCAATTTCAGACTCATCATCATCAGAATCAAATTCAATTTTTAAAGCAAGTATTGCTCCCGATTCACCTTGCTGACCTTTGATCTCTACTTTTATTCCAGGTGCTAAATCCGACTCTGAGCCGTCTTTATATTCTGTAGCCTCGTTAGTTACAATTAAATGACCATTAACTGTAAATTCAGCACTCGTTTCAAAGCTAGCATCTACAGTGCCTTTTAATTCAACTTTATTACTGTCTTGGTCGTCTTCTTCATATTCAACTTTTAACGCAAGAATACTGCTGTCTTCTTGTTCCATTCCTTTAACTTCAACTTCATCATTATCTTGTATTAAGGCAAAAAATTCTGCTTGTGATACATCATCCCAATATTCAAATTTGGTTAATTCAGTGGTTTGAACCACAATACCTTGAACTTCAAATGTTGTTTCTGTGATATTAGTTAAAGCTCCTTCAAGTTTTACTAAGCTATCCTCTGGAGATACTCTTTTTAATTGACGTATTATAAACTGAGTGTCTTTTTCAAATGCTTTAATTTGAACACGATCATGGATTTCAATATCTGACAATCCAAAGTGTTTTACTTTTAAAGCCGATTTGTCAATAAAATGCGTATGCTTATCAGATATAAAATTAATACCTAAAACTGTTATGGCTGTAGTACCATCAGTTGAATCTACAGGGCCGTTTACTTTTATAATTCCAGGTTTATCAAAACGTATTTTTGTTAAAGTTAAAACATTATCTTCATTTAACTGACCAAATACTTTTACACGTTTATGTAAAACAATATCTGATAGTTCACCATTTTCTAGTGTTGTAATGTCACTCACTATTACAATTTGGTTATTCACCTTAAATTTTAAATCGTCTATATCAATTATTTCAGTAATAATACCATCTAAAGCTATCATTGAGCCTTGGTCAAACTCTATATTTTTAACTTCGACTTTACTTGCAACAAGCGTATTATCATCCGGTGCTAATTCTGATATCACTTTTACACTTTCACCATTGACAAGTTCGCCTTCAACTTCAGCACTGGTGTAATCAATGGTTAAACTATCCAATTTAAAAGTCATTAAATCTGCATTTAAATCTGACATTTCCCCTCTAACAATAAAAACAGAGTCTGTATCATCTAATTTTTTAATTAACGTTGCCAATAAAATATCGTCAGGATTTAAGATTGCGCTAACACCTACAATATCCCCTGGAACTAATGACTCAAAATCAGTATCTTTAAACTCTGTTGATTCATCAGTTAAGATAACCTGTCCTAACACCGTGATCTCTCGCGTCAATAAATTAACTTCTTCAACGGGCCCCCTGACAATAGCGGAATAATCAACTTTATTGGCTTTTGCCATCGTACCATCAGCTGATATTAGACCTACAATTGATACATTCATACCAATATCAAGATCAGAATCAGACCCTGTAGCTGTCAAATCTGTTGTTATAATTGAGTTATCAGTATTAAACCGCGTGCCGTTAACAAACACACTGCCAAAACCTGAGATCACCCCTTGGCTTTGGGTAAGTGCACCATAGATAACTTCTGTATCTAAAGTGATATTGTCGCTAAGTGTGAAACTAATACTGGTATCAAAACCCTGATAGTTAACGCCAGATATAGTGACATCATTCACGGTGGCTGAATAACTGCCGACATCTAAATCAGTTAACTTAATGGAATCAGATATGGTTTGAGTATATCCATTTGGGCCCGTAATTGTAATATTTGCGCTTTGACCATCAGGCAAACCCAAAACAGTCAAATTTAAAATGCCCGCAGTTAATACGGGCTCAATTATAGGTTGTTCTTTAGTACCGGAGGAGCCGCCACAGGATGAAATTAAAAACAATAAAATAATCAAAAGTGAGCGTTTCATTATGACTTATCCTTTATACTTAAAATTCCAGCTTTAAAGTTAAGTTTGCCTGCTAATTAAAAGTTAATTAATAAACAGAACAAATTTAGCCCGATATGACGACTTACCTATAGATAATAGGAAGGATTCAAGTATTTGTCAGTTTTGCTCAACGTTAGATACTTCACTTTTACATAAGTATTTTTTAAATACTTGAGATATTTCATTTTTATCAATGGGTTTTGTTAAATAATCGTTCATTCCTGCGGCATAGGCCTTTTCAAAATCTTGTTTCATTGCATTGGCAGATAAGCCGCAAATAATCAGTTCAGTAAAACCTAATGCCCTAAGCTTAGATGTTGCCGTATAACCATCCATAACCGGCATTTGAATATCCATTAATACAAGATCATAATTATTTATTTCTAAAACTTTATCCAAACCTTGTTGACCATCATTAGAAATGTCATAAGTTAATCCAAATGACTTCAGCACTTTTGTAATAACAATTTGGTTTATCATATTGTCTTCTACGACTAAAATATGACCATCAAACTGTGAAAGGCTCTCTTGCTGGGTCTCATTGCTTATAATAGGTTTAACATTTACAGGTTGTGAAAGTTTGCCAATGAATTGTACAAAATGTTTAAAAGTAAAAGGGGAGAATAGCGTTTCACCTGATAGTTTTAAATCATTAGTTTTTAATGGACTTTTCAATATTTTATCTAAGATCAGTACAATCTTTAAATGTGCGAACTTAACATTAATCTCATCATAAATTTTAAGGTAATCCTTTAAACTATGAATATCAATTAGAATCACTGAAGACTTATATTGTTCTGGTGATATGTTTTTAAGCATCTTAATTGATTGATAATTTACTTTTAAGCCTAAATTTTTAAAATATGAATCAGCTATAAATGGTTCTTTTTTTGAAACAAAGTAATGTAAATTTTCAAGTTCTACACTAAAATCATCTATTTTATTTGGCTCGAAACCTAGCTTAAGACTACAAGTAAAAGTACTGCCTTCACCTAATGTTGATTCTAAAAATATTTCTCCATGCATGAGTTTAACCAATTGCTTGACAATAGATAAGCCTAAACCTGTGCCACCAAATTTCCTGCTAGTAGATTCATCAGCTTGAGTGAAAGAGTCGAATATATTGTATTGTTGTTCTTTGCTTATTCCAATACCTGAATCTTTTATTTTAACATTAAGATTTATCTGCTTAATATCCTGGCTTGGCTCACACTCTATGGATATAATCACTTCGCCATGATGAGTGAATTTAATAGCATTAATACATAAATTGTTTAATATTTGACTGATCCTTAAAGGGTCTCCAATCAGTACTTCTGGTAATTCAGGTGAACAATAAAACTTTACTGATAGGCCTTTATTTTCAGCTGTTACAGCAATATTTGATAAAAAACTTTCAAAGAAATCCGCTGTGATAAACGGCGTTTTTTCTATTAAAAGTTTACCTGATTCTATTTTAGAAAAATCTAATATATCGTTTATTACTTTCATAAGTGCTTGTGTTGAATAAGATATATTTTTTAAATCATCTCTTTGTTCTATTGTTAATTTGCTACTTAACACAATATCTAAAAGTCCAATAATACCATTCATTGGCGTTCTAATTTCATGACTCATATTTGCTAAAAATGCGCTTTTAGATTTCGAGGCGTTTTCTGCTTTTATCTTTTCTTTAACTAGTTCTCGATTTAAGGTTACCTGGGAGGCATTATGTTGCTGCGTTTGTGAAAATAATTTATCTGATTCTAGATTTCTTTCATGAAATGTAATTGCTGCTTTTGCTAAAGTGCCGATTTCATCACTACGATATTTACCTGGCACATCATTTATCTCATTTCTTAGAATCAATTGAGAAAAAACTTCAGTGATATACTTTATTGGCTCAATGATTCTTAACATTATAAACATGCCAATGATCAGCACAAATAATATAGATATAACTGCAATTACATTTTGTATATAAATGACTTCTTGAATTTTACGTTGCAAAGATTCATTTGAAGCAGGTAATTTATCCGTTACTCCTAACAATAGTCTATTTATTAATACTGAAAGTGCGTTAAGTGATTGATACATTGAAAGTTTAATATTTAGTTTATTATCTTGTATCTCTAGCTGATCATTTAAAATTGTATTGAGTGCATTGTTATAGTTATTTAAATGTAATCTTAAAAGTTCTAAATCTTTATTTAATGCAGAAAAATTTAATTTTTCTAAAGATATAAGAACCTGAAACAAATTCGAGACAATTTGATGCTGTTCAGTATAGTGGCTCTGATCTGAATGGAGTTTTTGAATATCCAAAATATGATTTTTAAAATCATATATTAAACTATCTTTAGTAGTGACTACGCTCTGATTTCCATCATTTTCTTTGCTGATCACAAATAGGGCAGTATGAGACAAGTGTGTTTGAAGAACAATCAGAAAAATCAAACTGAAGAATAATAATAGTATCTGAATTCGAATTGAATTTATCATCAATTTTACTTTATGGTATTGGCAAAAACGAGGTTAAGCTAGATATAGAAAAACCTTTAATATTTATTGAAAATGAAACTTTCATAATACCTCCTGTAACCTATGGCCGTATTCAGTTGCTGCAAGAATAGTGACTGAAGAAATCCAAAATAAAATCAACTTTAATTAAAATATCGATGATGAATATTAATTTTACATCTAACTCCTTGTTTCCCTATTTATAAATTAGTTGAGTAAATCGATTTATACAAAAAGTATATGTTTTTTTTAATAAACTCTTTAATTCGACAATGTTAAAAATTAACATTTTAATGACAAAAACCACATAAAGGGGAATTTATTACCTAAATATTACACTTTAATTATTCAGATAAACAAAACAGTAATCTAAAATTAAAATTTAATCTAACATTATCATAACCTTGCATTTTGCATACTTTATGTATTTACATTCATTAACATAACGCTTGTTAATTTAATGTTTCAATTGTATTTTTAGTGTTACCTTGGTGTTCCCATTAAGGGCAGACAACAATTATAATTTGAAACATCCAGGGTAATAAATATGAACAATACATCAACAAAAACCATACTGATGACAGCTAGCGCTTTATCTTTAGCTGTATCTACAGCTTTATATGCTGCACCAAAAGGTGTTCAGCTTACAGATAATGCCATTAATTCAGTTGCATCATCACCTTTACCTAAACGCTTTATTATTAAATACAAACAAAACAGTACTGCTGGAATGGATGACAGCTTTGCAGCTTTTGCTTCTGATAATTTATCAGTGGCATCTACAGTTAAAAGTAAATTACAAAATCTTGGCGGAAAAATAAAAGCTGAGCATAAAAATATTAATATCATTGCTGCAGAATTAAGTGCTTCAGATGCTATCGCATTAAGCTTCGATAGCAATGTTGAATATGTTGAAGAAGATTTACCACGCCGTTTAATGGCACAAAGTGTGCCATACGGTATTGGCATGGTTCAAGCTGATCAAGTAGATGACAGTGTTGCATCTGCAAGTTCTGGCGGTAAAAAAATCTGTGTTATTGATTCAGGTTTAGATTTACCTCACGAAGATATGGGAACTCGTGGCGATACTATCTCAGGTACAAATGATAGCGGTACAGGCAATTGGTATAATCACGGTGGACCACACGGTACGCACGTTGCGGGTACAATTGCAGCACTAAATAATGGCATTGGCGTTCGCGGTGTTATCGGTACTAACCCAAATATGCATATTATTAAAGTATTTAACGAAGCAGGTTGGGGGTATTCTTCTGATTTAGTTAATGCGATAAATACATGTAAAGACAATGGCTCTGACGTAATCAATATGAGTTTAGGTGGTACGGGTTCAAGTATTTCAGAAAAAAATGGCATTCAAGCAGCTTATGATGCTGGTGTTTTACTAATAGCAGCTGCTGGTAATGACGGTGTTGTCACAAAAACGACAGATGTTGAAAGCTTCCCTGCATCATATGACTCTGTAATGTCAGTTGCAGCAATTGATAGCGCAAAAGCGCTTGCTGATTTCTCACAAAAAAATAGCCAAGTAGAAATTTCAGGCCCAGGTGTTGATGTATACTCAACATATCATACAGGCGGTGGTTCTGTTGTTGAAGTTTCAGTAGCCGATGCTGGTTACGCTGCAAATGCGATGGAAAATCAAGGAACTGCCAGTGGTTCTTTATATAACTTAGGTACTGGTGAAGCAATTGATAACGGTGCTTCTGGTCGTATTTGTTTAATTCAACGTGGTAATATCTCTTTTCACGACAAAGTAAAAGCATGTCAAGATAGCGGTGGTGTTGGTGCGATTATTTACAATAATGCAGCGGGTAGTTTTGGCGGTACTTTAGGCGATACAAACGCAACTTCAATTCCTGGTGTGACCGTATCTGATACAGATGGTGCAGCTATGTTAAGCAACATAGGTATGAGCGCAAGTATCAATATTGGTGCTGGTAATTACGGTAAAATGAGTGGTACTTCAATGGCATCACCTCATGTTGCTGGTGTTGCTGCTTTAGTGTGGAGTCATCATCCTTCTTGTACAAATGTTGAAATCCGTAATGTTCTAAATACAACAGCGCAAGATCTTGGTGACTCTGGTCGTGATGTTAAATTTGGTTACGGCCTAGCACAAACTAAAGATGCTATTGATTACATCACTGCAAATGGTTGTGACGGAAGTGGCACAGGACCAGGTCCAGTAGAGCCGCCAGTAGGTAACACAGTACTTGAAAATGGTGTAGCTAAGACAGGTCTAGCAGCAACTACAGGTAATGAGGTAGTTTACACTATGGAAGTACCAGCAGGCGCAACTGATATTTCATTTGCAATGGCGGGTGGTTCTGGTGATGCGGATATGTATGTTAAATTTGGTTCAACTCCTACTGATAGCAATTACGATTGTCGTCCATATGAAAGTGGTAACACAGAGTCTTGTACAGTAACAGAAACGGCTGGTACTTATTATGTTCGTGTGAAAGCATACAGCAGCTTTGCTGATGTTTCTTTAACTGGTACTTATACTGAATCAAGTACTGGTGGTGGCAACGGTGGCGCTGTTCAACCGGTAGACGAAACTGTATCAAATGTTTCAGTAGCAAAAAGAAGCTGGACTCGTTATACATACGACTTAACTGCAGGTTATGCTGATTTAACAGTAGCCATTGCAGGTGGTTCTGGCGATGCAGATTTATATGTTACACAGGGCAAGCAATCAACTAAAACAGCCTATGACTGTCGTCCATATGAAAATGGTAATGCAGAAACGTGTACATTTGCAACACCAGCTGCAGGTACTTGGTACATCGATATTTACGGTTACTCAGCTGCATCTGGTATGACTTTAACATTACAAGCAACACCTGAATAAAATAAACTAAATTTCCCAAATTGAGTTTATAAAGGGCAACATATGTTGCCCTTTTTTTGTTTCCAAAATATTGATTAATTGACTATTTGCTGTCATTTTTAAAGTAACTTTACTTTTCAAGGTGCATTAAATGGCAAATTGGCTAACAGGACAAGTTAAAGCAATAACATGGTGGAATGATAAGTTATTTTCATTAGTGATAAATGCCCCCATCAAAGAATTTAAGGCGGGTCAATTTACTAAATTAGCAATGAACATTGATGGTAAACGGGTTGCTAGAGCTTATTCATTTGTTAATTCACCTGAAGATCAAGATTTAGAATTTTATTTGATTGAGGTCGATGACGGAAGCTTATCATGCCCTCTCGCAAGTTTAAAACCAGGAGATGAAGTTGAAATTTCAGAAATTGCCTCAGGTTTTTTTACGCTAGATGAAGTGCCAAAATCTGACCAATTATGGTTATTATCAACAGGTACTGCAATAGGACCCTTTTTATCTATTTTACAACAGCAAGCTGTATGGCAAAACTTTACTGAAGTGATATTAGTTCATGCAGTTAGAACCCAAGAAGACTTATCTTATCAAGAATTAATTAACGGCTTATGTCAAAAATACTCACAACTTAAGTATGTTTCCGTTGTGAGTCGCGAAGAAAACTCATTAGGTTTGGTGGGCAGAGTGCCTTATCTTTTAGATTCTGGAGAGTTGTTTGATTTTTGTGGCATTACACCCTCGATCAATACGAGCCAATTTATGATCTGTGGTAACCCACAAATGGTTAAAGATACAAGTTCAATTTTAAATCAAATGGGCTACGAGCGAAATCGCCGAAAATCCCCTGGACATATAACGGTTGAGCAATACTGGTGATTTTATAGGTAACTAATTTAACAATATTCATTATGAAGTAGCGTAATCATCTTACTAACAATATCATCAGCAATACTATAATAAATCGTTTGAGATTCTCGTCTTGTTTTAACGAGTTTCTCTTTGCGTAATTTAGCTAAATGTTGAGATAGGCTAGATTGGCTTAAAGGAATAACTTCGTTTAACTGTGTTACCGACATTTCAGAGATGCCTAAATGGCATAAAATAATCAATCTATTTTCATTTGACATCGATTTTAATATAGCCGCAGCTTTACCTGCTTTATCATGCATTTGTGTAATGCTCATTTCTTTCATTTATAACTAATAATATTTTAAAAATATAAGTATATATGACACACAATAAATGCAATAGCATTTTGTAATCCACGATACATTAGAAAACCCTAAATTAGATTTTACTAATGTAAGGTTTTATTGTATTCTAAATGTTCAATATAATACTTCAAGGTATCACATGTTAAATGTTCAACTATATTTAATGCCATTAGTTGGTGGCATTTTAATTGGGTTATCGGCGTTAATTTTAATGATGTCTATAGGCCGTATTACTGGGATCAGTGGGATATCAAGTGGTTTGTTAAAAACAAATCCTGAGGGTGGAAAACTTTGGCGAATAACTTTTATAGTAGGCTTAGTTTTAGGTGCATTTTTATTAGACATTTTCACTCATAACCAGCAAGTATCTACAGATGCACTTTCATTTCCAGTTATTATAGCCTCTGGTTTATTAGTTGGTTTTGGTTCTCATTTAGGCAGTGGTTGCACAAGTGGTCATGGAGTCTGTGGAATAGGGCGATTATCTATGCGTTCAATAATCGCTACTTGTTTATTCATGTTCAGTGGTGCCATTACAGTATTTATTATCCGACATATTATAGGTCAGTAAAATGATTAAATATTTACTTATATTATTATCCGGGATACTGTTTAGCTTTGGTTTAGTTATTTCAACTATGATTAATCCAAATGTCGTTTTAAACTTCTTAGATGTATTTGGTACTTGGGATCCATCATTAATCTTTGTTATGTTGGGGGCTTTAATAACGGTAGCAATTGGCTTTAAAGTTATATTCAAACAAAAAATGCCACTTTATGAAAAAAGGTTTCATATACCAAAAAAACAAAACATTGATGTAAAACTTATCTCAGGGGCGATTATATTTGGAGTTGGGTGGGGATTATCGGGTTATTGTCCAGGTCCTGCAATTGCAAGTATATCTTATGGCATCTTAGAAGTGTTTTTATTCATATTAGCCATGTTAATTGGTTTTAAAAGTTCACAGTGGTTACAGCTAAGTAGTAAAAACTCCTAAGTTTTATCTCAATTGAGAAGTGATTCTCAAAAAAAAGTTATGCTTTATCTGCTAGGATAGGGCTGACGTCAATAAATTGATAAACTCATTCGGTTTTTTACTTAGCAACTTATATGACACCATAACATTGTTTTTTTAATCATTTAAACACTAGCAGACAAACTACAAAAGGTTAATTCGATTTCGGGTTTGCAGCATAAAAATACACTTACAAAAATATTGATAAATGTATCATATTTTACAAATTTATATTTAGACATAAATTTCAATTCAAATTTTAATAAAGATTAAACCCACAACTAAATAATCTAAATAATCTAAATAATCTAAATAACATAGTTTTACTGGCGTTAGGGCACCTTTTACCGTTAAAATTGCACTTATATTTAAATGAAAGATTTTAAGGCTAGAATTCAGATGGGCAGAGCTTTCCAAAATAAAAAAAATGATATCGCTAAAACAGCTGGTCAAAAAACAAAAATTTACTCAAAGTACGGTAAAGAGATCTATGTTTGTGCAAAAAATGGCGGTGTAGATCCTGATGGTAATCTATCTTTACGTCGTTTGATTGAACGTGCGAAAAAAGATCAAGTACCAGCTCATGTAATTGACCGTGCTATTGATAAAGCTAAAGGTGGCGGTGGTGAGGATTACAGCTCTACACGTTATGAAGGATATGCACCTGGCAGCACTATGATTATAGTTGACTGTTTAACTGATAATAACAGTAGAACTTTTGCTGACGTACGCGTTTGCTTTACCAAAGCAAAATCAAAGATTGGCGCTCAAAATTCAGTTTCACATATGTTTGATCACCTCGCTATTTTTGTTTTTGATGGCGATGACGATGAGGCTGTACTTGAAGAACTTATGATGGCTGATGTTGATGTTACTGATGTTGAATGTGAAGACGGTAAAATTACTGTTTTTGCACCGCATACTGAATTTAACAATACGAAGACTGTTCTTGATGGTATGGGTGTAAAACTTGACGTAGAAGAGATATCGTTTGTACCACAAAATATGACTGCGATCTCAGGTGAAGATGTTGAAGTATTTGAACGCTTTCTTGAAATGTTAGAAGATTGTGATGATGTTCAAAACGTATACCATAACGCTGAATATTAGTTTTTATATTTAAAAATGAACCGCTAAGGTACAAGCCATAGCGGTTTATTTATATCAATTCCCACTATCACATCAATTAGTGTATTTTTTACATTAATGTAATTACTCCCACAACACAGTTTTTACTCCCACGACCTCAGTGTATTCTTTTTACATTTGTTTACAATCCATTAAAAATAACTAACCTACTGATTTTGCGATTTTATTTCTTTATTAAATGTATAGCCAATATCTATTACTGTAAAAAAACAGATTGCATACAATATACCTAATGATATATATTAACTTTAGAAACATTGTTTTAACATTTGTTTCTATTTTAATAGGGAAAATTGGACACCTAAAATTGTTTCTATCTGCAATTTTAGCGAAGGAGCCTCTGCTATCAGAGTTTAGTGCCCTGACATTCAAGAAGTGAAGTGAATTATTATGAAGATAACTACAAAAAAAACATTATTAGCAAGTGCTGTTCTTTTTTCTCTTAATATGGGGGCTCCTCAGGCTGCACAGATGTGTGGAGCTAAAACGCTTGAGAGACAAGGCGAAGTTCCTGTTAATCAAATGCAATGTATTTCAGATTACGGTCATTACCTTTTTATCAATGTCCCTTATGAAAATAGCCAAGTTACCATTTCAACATCTGGCGGTACATTTTCAGGAAGTGATGCTGACATTATTTTATTTGATGGGAATGATTGGAGTGGAAACGAAGAATTATCGAGCAAAACATTAGGCACAAATGATGAATCAATCACATTTACTTCAAGAGCAGGTGAACGTTATTTTAGAATTTCAGGTAATATAGAACAAACAAATTTAATGGTCACTGTGACTGGCGGTGACGTACCACCACCAATGGGTGATTACATTGTTTTTGATACTGATATTATAGTTTCTTTACCAGCGCCAAAAATCACATCTAAAGCAGACTACGGAAGTACAATTGCAACTATATTAGCTGCTTCTTATAGTGACTTTGAGGCAATTGCGAGCGCAAGCATCGATCCAATTACAGATGTAAGTGAAGCACTACATTACTTGGCAAGCACAAACGACCTTACTGATCCTGATCTAAACCAAATTTTATATTTTTTAGGCTCGTATAAATATTATGCAGCAGATATGACTGATGCTGAAGCGTCAGAATTAAGCACCGCATTGCAGGCAGTTGCTAAAATGACCGGATTTTTAGGCATTGATGGTGCAGTAATACAAGAAGGTTATGCTAAAGCACTAAATAATTTTGAGCGTAAAGCCGGTGCTACATACTTTAAAGATCATCTTCCACATTTATTATCGGTCATTCAATCACATTCATTAACAACAAATCCATTTTCAACCAGCAATGCAGGTGATGCGACTATGGCACTACTAGGTGCGATTGGATCTGCGGCATATTATGGTGATGCCAGTGTTAAATCAGCAATCAATACTAATATGCTAGATGTATTATCTGTACTACGTTCTTTTGCATTTTTAGGTGAGACTTCTCTAGATATGCGCTGGTCAACAGAAGCAGATAGAAAATGGATTTTACCACACTCGATGATAGCCCTAGGAAAAGTATCTAGCATCGCAACAGATGAAGCAAAAGCACGTTTTGATAGCACTGTATTAGAGATTCACGGTAAAGTAACTAAAGATATTTCAATTGAAACGACTGAAAAAATCATCACTAAAAACTACTTAGAGTCAGCAGGTCGTTTATGTGAATCGACAGATCCTTTATTTGGCAGTTGTGTTGTACCACCAAAAGAGGAAGATATTTTAACTGTCTCTCATGCCTGTACTGATAAAATCACCATAAGAGCGCAAAGTAGTATTAGCCAAGCAACACTAGATCAATCTTGTGCTGATATGGCACTACAAGAAACAGAATTTCATGCATTTTTTAATACTAACGGCATTCCAGTAACTGGCGATAAAAACGATACTATTGAAGTCATCGCATTTGCAAGTCCAGCTGACTATGAAAAATATGCACCTGAGTTCTTTGGGATCAGTACTGATAATGGTGGTATGTATTTAGAAGGAACTCCTGAATCAGATACAAATCAAGCTAGATTCATTGCAATGCAATGTCCTGATGATTGGGTAGGTGGCTCTTGTCAATATATTGATCAAATCTATAATCTACGTCATGAATTTGTACATTACTTAGATGGTAGATATGTTAAAGCGGGTTCATATGGTTCATTTGATTACAATGTATCTTGGTCTGAAGGTATGGCAGAATACATGGCTAATGGTAATGATCATCCAAGAACATTAAACACCTTAAAAGGCAAAACTATTCCACCATTATATAACTTACTATTTATGGCATACGGCTATGATGAGTTATACCCTTGGAGCTACTTTGCTATGCGCTACCTAGCAGAAGAGCATCCTACAGAAATTGAAAATTTAACTGCAGCATTGCAAGCAGGTGATAATAAAGCCTACATAGAAGTGATCAAAGGTGTTGCTGAGCGTACCCAAAGTGGATTTGAAACTTTTGTATTAGCAAATTCTGAAGCTGTTGCTCCAAAAAGTGCACAAACACCATCAGCAGATACGATTGGTAGCTGTGATTTAGTCCAGCAATACGCACGCCCTGTAGATGCAAATACAACGAACTTTACATTTACAAATACAACTAATACTCCTGTTTCTTTATTTTGGCTAGATAATAACAAAGGCACACCAAACTTTGGTAAAAACTATAAAACGTTGAATCAGGGAGATACATATTCTTCTTCAAGTTGGAAAGTGTCAGATCGTATAGTCTTAACTGATAACAATATGAATTGTTTAGGTGTAGCTGTTATGGATGAGAATACGAATACCTTTACCATAGAAGCTGATTTAGTAAAAGATGTGATTCCTGAAGTGATCCCTTCTCAAGATGAGCTAGGTAGCTGTGCTCTTACCCAACCTCATATGATTTTAGATAAATCCCATGCATTTACAATCACCAATACAAGTGACAAATCAGTAAGATTGTTTAGAGTTGATAATGCAACCGGTAAACCTAAATATGAAAGTGCAGCAACAGACTTTGATCATGGATACGGAACTTTAGCTAAAGGTGAAAGCTATACTTCAGATATTTGGTATGGCGATCGTCGTTTTATGGTGACAGATACGAGATTAAACTGTTTAACAGTGGGTGTACTAAATAATTCAAGCGCAAACTTCACAATTGATGATTTAATTGTTGTAAATGCTGCCGAGCCAGAAGTTATTCCTGCGGCAAATACCATTGGCAGCTGTGATTTAATGGAGAAACACTTAACAGGGCCATTTGAAGCTGATTTCTCATTTACAAATACAAGCAGTACACCAGTAAGAGTCTACCGAGTAGATAATGAAACTGGACAATTGAGTGAAGGCTTTGGTTTTACTACACTACAGCAAGATGAAACATACGATAGTGCTAACTCTTGGAAATGGTTTGGTAAACGTCGCGCAGCAATTACAGATACATCAGGACAATGTTTAGGTGTTGCTGTAATGACTGAAAAAGACACGATTAATACTTATGAAATTACCGATGAATTAACGGGTGGTACAACACCAAAAGACACTGATGGTGATGGTGTTGTTGATTCACAAGATGCATTCCCAAATGATCCTAATGAGTGGGCTGATACTGATGGTGATGGCTATGGCAATAACTCAGATGCATTTGTAAATGATCCTACCGAATGGTTAGATACAGATGGTGATGGTTATGGTGATAATTCAGATGCTTTCCCAACAGATGCAACTGAATGGGTAGATACGGATGGCGACGGAATGGGTGATAATTCTGATCCGTACCCTGAAGACCCTACTAATACAGCACCTCATTGTGGCACAGCAACCATTAGTTATGGTCAACTTCATTCCGGCGTAACACAGTGTATATCAGGTGGTAGAAGCTCATTTTATGTTTGGATAGATAGCGATAATACACAATTAACCGTATCAACATCAGGTGGAGACGGTGATGCTGATATTCACTTTAATGCTGACACTTGGGCTACAGCAGCAAATGCTCAAGCTGAGTCTTCAACATTAGGTAATAATGAAAGCTTTACAGTTACAGCACATAAAGGCTGGCGTTATATTGATGCGAGTACCACAAGTAATTACTCAGGTGTAAGCATCACAGTGACAATGAATTAATCCTTGTTATAACAATTGCAGAAATGTAGTTGCGAATATACCAAACGGACCTTAGGGTCCGTTTTTTCATATAAAAGATAACTTAGAGCAAAATAGAGTTTTTATTCCAATCAAACGATGGCTATAATTATAATTCATTATTTAAGGTGTATTTTCATGAATTTATATTTTCGTTTGTTTTATATTTTATTATTTAAAGTTAAAAAGTTAAGTTACCGAATAGGTTTACTTGATGAAGGCTCGATCTCATTTCGCGCACTACCAAGTGATTGTGATATTAACTTCCACCTAAATAACTCTCGATACTTAGCTATGATGGACCTAGCAAGAACTTGGTTGATGGCCGAAATGGGTTTATTGCATTTATTTATTAAAGATAAATGGATGCCAATAATGAATGCATGTTCAATCACTTATATCCGAGAAATTAAGCCGTTTCAAAAATTTGATATCAAAACAAAAATGATAGGTTGGGATGAAAAATATTACTACATTGAACAAAGGTTTGAATCAGAGAATACCTTACATGCAGTAGCGTATGTACGTGGCGTTTTTATTCATAAAGGCCAACGTATTGAAAATGATGAGTTGCTAAAAGTCGCAAAATTTGAAGGACCAGTTCCTGAATTACCAGAGCCTGTTATTCATTGGAAAATGTTATTAGATGCTAAGAAAAAGCATCATAGTTAGCAGCTATATGTTTAAGGACTATAAAAAATAGTCCTTAAACACTCAATTTCAAACTTGCATCATTGAACCTGTTCTAGGCTCAGATAATAGTTCAGTAAACACACGCCAAAGCTCATCATGGCTTGAATTTGTAACTTGGTTGGCTAAATAAACTTTAACTAAGTCTTGCCCATAGTTATAGTTAATAACATATGAGCGATTATATTCAATAAATTTAAGCCTTTGTTTCGAACGTTCTTCACTACTCAGTGCATACTTCATCAATAATTTAACAGCTTCATCTGCAGTTATTTCATTATCTAAATATTTTTGTGCAACCATATTATCAACATAAGATAATTTATGTAAAACGGCTTGTATATCGTAATATAGTTTTGCTTTTTCAGGGTTTATTTCAGCTAATGGAAACAATACCGATTGCTCAAACTGCAACCTTTCTTTAGTTGGAAATGCCACTTCAATGCCATAATTAGCACTACCTTCAGCTAATAAAGAAGAAGGTGAGAATAGATTGTAGATAGAGTATTCCATCCAGCCATTCTCATTCACTAAATGTTTTTCAATTAATACATTAAAAATGTGGTGTCCAGGATAGCCTTCGTGTGCTGCCAAATCTATTACACGATCAATAAAAATTGGATGATCAGTATTGAGTTGTATTAAGCTGTAGCTGTTACCTTTATACCAATTATAAGCACTCCAAACTTGATCATTAACTAATTCAACATTGAAATTTTCATTTGATGGAATATCAATAAAATTAAGTGTGCGCTTTCTTGCTTCATCAATAGCAGCATTAAAAACAGCATCAAGCCTGTCAACAGGTATAACAAATTCTTGGCGGTAGTCATTAATCCGGGTATTCAAATCACCTGTACCGGGTACTAAATTGTCTAGTTCTTTTAAAATGACATCAAAATGCTGAGTATCAAAAGTGGGTGGTACAACATCATATAAAGCAGCACACTCATCTACAAACTTTAATTCATTGCCTAATAACTTGTTTATATAAGTCGCACTTGCTTTTATATGTACATATAGATAATGCACACGGCGAGATGTGTTATTGGTAATTATCTTGTCGATATCGTTTATGAGCTCACAGGCATCTTTGTAAAGCGTATTTAAATCGGTTTTACTTTGCTTAGGCTGCCAATCAGCAGGGCCATAATAAGCATCAACGTAGTATTCACTATGTTGACCTATTTTAAGAGATAGCTTCACATATTGTTCAGCAATTTTATCTATAGTTATCATGTTAACTTACAAAGCTTAAAGTTGTTAGTATATTGTATACCAACAACCTTGTGTTAACTACTCTAGGATAATTAATGTTTAATAATAATGATACACTGATTATAATTGCTGGTTAAATAGCTTTAAAATGTTGTCAGTACTTTCACTTTATCGGTAATAGCACTCGAATCAACGTAGCCTATAATGTTAGGGTTGGAAGCAACAAGGTCTATGACTGCGACGTTATTATCTACACTTTTTGGTGGAGAACCTTTACCTGTAAATACCAGTTTAGACCAATATGCTTTTAGTTGGCTTGATGATTTTTTAAGCACCTTTGAATTAAATTGTCCTGTAGCACTACTTGCCTCAATTTGATTCAAGGGTATAGCAACCGAACCATCCGGAAATTTTTTTGATTTCCCAAGAAATAGCCGAGATATTGCAGATGCATCCATAGCGTTACTATTTGAAGGATGCACAATAACTGCAATATCAGCAAGTACAAAATGACTACAGAAAATTAATGACATGACACATAATTTAAGTTTCATTATAATCCCCTAAAAAACTAAATCGACAGCGACAGAAAAATTACCTGAGCTCTCTGGGTTTTCAAAGCTGCCTAAACTTCCTATATCGACAATATCGTTAAACCTGTTATATTCAAACTTTAGTGCTGCACTTGCATGAAAATCATACTTAACCCCTATAGTATAGGCATTATATTCAAACATTTGTCCATCTAAAGCACTTTGTAAAAAATTATTTAAAGTTGGCTCAGTGGGTACAATTTGTTCCGGTATCAAAGCATCTGAAATAGATAGTGTTTTTCTCTTACTTTCAGTTTCTTGATAAGATATATATGGCATAATCGAATCAAATCTATAGGCTAAACTAACATACCACTGCTCGGTATCTAGTGTTAGACTTTCTTCAATGGCAACGGTTGACCATTCAGTGTTCAACAACCAATTATCATAGTCTACCGTAAACCCTAAACCTAAAAAATCACCATAATCATAATCTAAGCTTATTTCAGTTCCTCGACTAGGAGCTATTAACTCAACTATTTGGGCTGCACCTTCTATGCTTGATGTCGGAATATAAACATCCGTTCCAACATAGGCTATATAAGCACTAAACCAGTCTTTACTTGCCTGTATATTGATTCCATAAATATCCTTAAGCTTTCCTTCTGTCGGATTGGTTGTGGCAAAAAATGTATCGTCTAAATTACCATAAATTAAATTTGAAGCGATATCCCAATCACTTAAAGAGAAATTACTTAAAAGACTTAAGCCTTCATAGGTGCTAAAGGTAAGGCTATACATAGCACGAGGAGGACGGATCCAAGGATAAGCATAACCGACATCTAAGTAATCAGAATATTTATAAAACGGTAATCTAAGCTTTCCGGCTCGAATTGTATGATTGTCATTCAAATCATAACTTAAATATGCCCATTCAAATTGGGCATCAAAGTCATTTGAACCTCTTGCAATAATCTGTGCCGTTGCACTGAGCCCTTGTGATAAATCAGCACTGACTTGTAAGGCAAATTTGCTTTCTGGTTTAAAGTCTATTTCATCGGTATAAGGAGAGTTAGCAAAACCTTTACTATCTGTATCTTGACCGGCAACAATAGAGGCAAACCCATTAATTCTGACTTCAGATAATGCGCCAAAACTAAGCATCAGTAATATTAATACAAAAATATAAGCATAAAATTGTTTCATTAATGTAATCTCCAGAGACTATAGTCTCTACAAGGTTAGTTAAAGAAACAAAAATACGCGAATATTCATATTTTTGATTTAGTTATTGAGAAGTAAAATTTATTTAACTCATTTATAATTAGAACAATAAAAATAAAAGAATGACTAGTCATGTTATTAAAAAAATTAATGCTATCTGTATTATTGATTATTGATTATTACATTTGAATCATTTGCACATAATTCACTAAATATTAAAGATATTTCACTAAAAAATGCAAGTTCGTATCAAGAAAACTATATTACTGGAGGCCAACCTAGTATATCTGATCTTGAGTTACTCGCTAAACAAGGTATTAAACAAGTCATAAATTTAAGAACTAAAGGAGAGTTTAAAGTTTATAACGAAAAAGAAATTGTTGAATCTCTTGGTATGGCTTACATTAATTTAGAAATTAATGGTGTGGAAGATTTGAACCAAAATAAAATTAAAGCCTTTAGCAAACTATTATCAAATAAAAAAACATTAGTACATTGCGCAAGTGGTAACAGAGTAGGAGCTATGTTTGCACTTGATGCATATTTTGTTAAAAATAATACAGCAGATGAAGCCTTGAAAATAGGTGAAACTACTGGCTTAACACGATTAAAACCGAAGGTTAGCTCTATGATTTTGAAAACTAAATAGTCTTAAATGTTATTAAAATTATCATGCAAGGTGTTCAGTCATAAAATCGGGTTACAAATTTAAATAATCTATATCTGATATTATTTTAATTATATTTCGAAGGGTATGAATAGATTAATAGCATTGAAAAAAGTAAGTAACTTAAAAGAATTTACCATTATATTTTATGATGGTAATTCGCTTGAATTAAAATATGAAACAAAATATTTGCCTCAAATTAATAATGGTAGAGTTAACATACCTAATAAATATCGTAACAGAAAATCAATTATTGCAATCTGTGAGGGCGCTGTTAATGTCTTAAATAAAATGGGTGATAGGGCTGAACCTTTTAGTGTTCAAACAGCATAATTAACCCATACCTATTTAATCTATTATAAATTTGCAAAAAAAGATAACTAAACTACAGTTAATGGCAATTATGTACGCAAAAGGATTTGTCGAATATGAAGATCTTAGTTGTAGATGACATGACTACTATGCGTCATGTTTTATTACATATGCTACGTGATTTAGGCCATGTAGATTGCGATGAAGCTATTGATGGTTTGCAAGCTTTATCGCTATTGCATAAAAATCACTACGATTTACTAATCACAGATTTACATATGCCAAAATTAGATGGCAAACAATTGCTAGAAAAAGTCCGCTCGGAATCTGAGTTATCAAAAATTCCTGTATTAATGATATCCAGTGAAGATGAATGTAGTAAAGTAAAAGAAATCATAGCAGCAAAAGTTACTGGTTTTATTGTAAAGCCATTTAATTACAATACATTGGAAAAGCAAATTCATAAGATTGACAAGTGTATTGTTTAAATTTATTTATTTATTTTTAATGACTTAAATGCCTTAGAAAAAGGTTTTAAATAAATAGATACAATACTGTCATGACCAGCATCATATTTACCTACGCCTATAGATATTTTTCCTGCAGCTGATGCTTTTATCAGCGTACCAAATAAACGATCCCAAATAGCAAGTGCTGAACCCAAGTTTCGGTCAAAATGAATTGGATTATTACTATGATGTACTTGATGTTGAGCAGGGCTGATAAACACAGATTCTAATGTATCACCCCAGCTTAACCAAACATGCGAATGTCTTAAATTAGAGCCAAATAAGTTAAAAATAAATACAAATAAATTCGCGCCTAAAACATCATACATGCTTAATGTAGCACCAAATAAATAATAGCCAACGCCAACAACTATTCCTTGAACTATCGCCATTCTACACGCATATAGATAGCTTTCGACTGGGTGTGAACGATATATGGTAAAAGGTGTTAATACTTTAGCAGAGTGGTGAACCTTGTGAAATTCCCATAAAAAAGGCACTTTATGCAAAATCCAATGTAATAAAAAACGTGTAAAATCATCAACTAAAAATAAAGCTGTGGTAAAAATAGCGATTATTTGCCAATGTGCTAAAACAAAAGGTTCAAAATTTCCAAAACTTATTTCTAAAAAACTAGATAAACCGAGTGCTATTGGTACCATCGTTAACACTATCGGCCCAAATAAAAATGCTTTTAATACTTTGTTTAAAATCCAGAGTTTATAATCTTGAATTGCACTTTCATGTAACCAAATATTTTTTGGAAATAGAAATTTAAAAAACGCAGGTAAAGATTTGGTATTAGAAACTTTAATAAAGACCGGAAGTGACAATGCAATTGCTGAAATTAAATAAATACCAAATATGCGTTTATTTGCATCAGTAAAATATAAAGGTAGCTCCAATAAACTTTTTGATAGAATATCTAACACAACTCTCTCAGTTTTATTTAAAAACAACACTATAATATATATAGCTTTGCTATTTGTTAATTTATATCAATCTAAATAATACAAAATCATAGATAAGTAAAAAGACAGCTTAAGCTGTCTTTTTACAGATTCTAATACATAATCAACATTAGAATTGATACTTGTAGCCAATAGACATTAATCTAGGTTTGCCAGGACGAGAACCATAAGGTTTTCGACTTACAATATGTGCCTCATCAGTTAAGTTATCAATTTTACCATAGATACGACCATAGTCACCTAACTCATAACTAGCTGAAACATCAAGTATTGTCGAGCTATCTGTTTGAGAGTGTACATCACGATCGCCACCTTGATCTAACATAGATCCAACGTACTTGATTGCAAGATTGAACTGCCAATCATTTGCGTCAACGCCTAAATTAAGCGTTGTTTGATGTTCTGGTAAATCGGGTAATTCATAACCTGCTTCGACGTCCCCCCAGTAATCAGACTCAAATGTTTCTTGGAACTCACTGCGAGTATAGGTATGCACTAAACTAACGGGTAAATCAAAAGCTGAATTAAAGCTAAAGCTTTGGCTTATTTGACTTTCAAGTCCGTAAACAATGACTTCGCCTGCATTATACTCTAAGTCAATATTATTATTATCCGGACAATTAGACTGCGAACAACTCCCTTTTAAATTACTATAATCATTGTAGAAACTAACTACTTCAACTTTAAGGTCATCTTTATTATAACGACCACCAAATTCATAGTTTATACTTTTTTCTACTTCAATTTCAGAGCCTTGTTTTGGGCTGCTAGGAGAGAAACCTTGATAAACACCTGCTAATAAACCTGCATTTTCAGATAGTTTATAAAAGCCACTTAATCCAGGTAATAAAATACTGGTCGTTTTGTCTTGCCAATCATCTGTTTTAACTTTGTCATTGTAGTGCATATCCATATACTCACTACGTAAACCTGCAGATAAAGTTAACTTATCTATTGTGATGCTGTCTTCTACATAAATAGAAAGGGCTTTAGTTGACTCAATATTATGTGAAGTATCATAAGCAGAACCTTCATTAAACACTGCCGTACCATCTTGCATACTGTAGATCTCTTCAAAGTGACTACGGTTTATCTCATCTTCATGCAAACGTACACCAACAGATATGTCATGCTCTAAATCAAAAAGTTTAACAGCGTAATCAGCGTTAAATTGAATCCCTTGTGACACATAAGATCTATCATTAGTGCCCATAATTAAATGGGTTGTAGTTTCCCCACTGAATACTGAGTTTTGGCCACCAGAAATAACTTGGTACTGACGCTGAAATGTGTCTGGATCAGCAAGTATCTCAGATAGGCTAGCTTCAGTATTTGTTAAACCATTTAGCTTTTTCCATGCTCTTTGATATTCATTTCTGTAAATACGCGTAGTAAAACTAAAGTCATCATTATGAATATTATGAGTAAACATAACTTGTTTATGTTCTGTATCCATTTTTGCTGGCTGACTAGCTGCATATCTGCGATATGGATTTATTTCGAAATCTTCATCAGTTAAACCAAGGTATGTCTCATTTGATATTTCATCTGCGTAAGATAATTTAAGCTCAACCGTTTGATCAAACTTCTTACCCGCTATCAAGTAATTAACTTTGACTAAAAAGTCATTTTTTTCAAAACCAGTATTGCCACCACCATCTAAATCTTTAAAACCATCAGCCTCTAAATGAACGGCTTCAAATAAAGTACCTAAATTATCATGAGTTTCACCAAAGTAGGCATGCGCCTTAGCATAACCTTCAGTACCTAGAGCTAAATCTAATCCGCCTTCATTATGAATGGGTATTTGTCTGGTCACTAAATTTAAAGTGCCCGCAACAGTTTGCGGACCATGTTTAATTGCAGATGGGCCTTTAAATACTTCTACCGCTGTCATACGCGTCGTAATTGGAAAGTAATAAGCAGCAGGGGCTGAGTAGGGCGCCGGGCCAATTAAAATACCATCTTCTAGTATTGTAATTTTTTTACTACGTTCCGGATTGACACCACGAAAACCGATATTAGGCCTTAAACCAAATCCGTCTTCTTCACGAATATTTACACCTGGCACTGATGCTAATATTCGATGGATATCATCATACTCATGTTTTTCAAGTTCAAGCTCTGTTAATAAAGTTGAAGATCCAGATTCAGTTCTTAACTTATCACCATGACTTAGAATCTGCATATGTTCTATTGCTTTATTCTTTACATCATCTGTTGTATCGCCAGCAATTGCAGCAAGCGGATTAATTAAGGTTGCGACTGATAATGCTAATAATGTTTTTTTCATTTTGGATACCTTTGATTAATCGTTGTCGCCAGCTGAAGATTTTGGCAGCTCTAAAGCGAGTTTATTGATAAAATCATTTTTAAGTTGATCCGTAATATCCTTTACCTTCGCGTGTGCATGTTCAACTTTTTCATTTTCAGAAATTAATGCAGTTTTTAACTCTGAGTCAATTTGTGCTACTGCATTTTTTGCATCATTGATCCCCTGAATCATAATATCTTTAGTATCAGAAGCGCCTTCTTCTACTAAAAAATCATCAAAACCAGTTTTAGCGTCTTCACCTTGCAAATTACCTAAAAATAATTTTTCAAATGCAACTAAGTTCGCTTTTATATTTTCTAATGAATAGCCAGAATCAAATGATTCCACATCTTCAGCACATACTTCAAAACCACAAGAATTAGCAAACTTACCTAATGGCACACCTAATTTTTTATCTTTTACGATTGAATCGGTATAAAACATAGCATCTGAGATTAGATTGACTGCTTTATGAGTAGATTCAAAGCTATTACCAGGCTGACCTGCATTTTTTAGTTCATTTGCATAACCGTTCTCGCCAGTCCATTCACCTAATAATTCATTACCGTTATTTGTTAAATCTTCACCTGCAGCAACTGAAAATTCACAGCGAGCAACTTTACGTTCTTGATCCGTTCTTGTATTCCAATCAGACAATGCATCTCCTGCTGCGCTAGAAGAACAATTGTGATTTAAATCTGTACTAAATAATAAATGCTCAATGGCGACTATACCGCGACGGGTTGCTACTCGTTTGCTTATGTCGTAGGGGCGGCTTGGGTCATTATTAATCATGCCATCTTCAAAATATGCCACATCTTGGTCAACATTACATTTACTGACTGATGGCCAAGAATATATTCTATTTCTTAATTCGCCATCATCAGCAGATAACGGACCTAATTGCATTAACTCTGCTTGTTGCCAAACAGAAGCTGTATTCATCCAAGCTAGTTGCGCTGCTTTTTTTGCATTTTCTACTTGTGCTTGAGCTGAAGCGTCACCCATTGTAGGATCAAAACTTGATTCTAAATTACAGTATGTAGTTAATGCTGTCTTTTGCAGGTTTGTTTGGTTTACAAATTCTTCAAATGTAGGTGTAATCACGTTATCAGTCAGATTTGCAATCAATTTTGCTTCATCAAAATTAACTGGAACAGTACCACCACCGTCACCAAAACCTGGTCCACTGTTACTACTCGTACTTTCACCACAGCCAGATAATACTAAAGATAGCGCACTTACAAGAACTAATGGCTTAAAAATTTTAGCCATGTTTTACCCCTTACTTTTCAAGGTTTATTAATACAACAAAAGGTCAGACTCAAAGAGACTAACCTTTTGTATTAAAATATATTAGTGACTACCAATTTTGAACATTGTCAGCATCAAAATCATATGCAGCTTGTAAAATATTACGCGCTTCAAGTAATTGTGTTTGATACTCTAAAATCTCAGCTTCACCCACAATTACAGGTTTGTTACCTAATAATGTATTAACTTCAGCAAATTGTGCAGAAGTCATTGGCGACTCAGGGTTAAACTGTAGATTTAATGCAAATCCTTTCATCTCAGAAAAATGTTTAGCCATAGTCGTGAAATCACTTACTGAGTATTCACCTTTTAATTTGTCTAAGTCTGCTATTAGATCATTGATGTAATGAACAACTGTTGCAGAAATTGATTTTTCCCATGCAATAGTTGCTGTTTTAGCATAACCCTTAAGTTCAGCAGCTTGTTCATCAGTAAAGGCTTCATGCGTTGTAGCAATTAAATTACGGCCAGCTAAGAAAGCATCCATAGCTTCTTTTGTTAAATCAGTTGCAACAGTTGCGCCACGGTCACGTTTAGCTGCATTTGTAGAATTACCAAAGTTAAATTCAGCTTTTAAATCAATTAAATCATCAGCGTTTGTATCGTGTTTTCCATTCCAATCAGAACGACCATCTTCATCTGAAACTTTGCCAGCAATTTCTGTATCAGTGTAATTTAAATAATCACGTGCTGCACCGAAATAACCAAAACCTTCATCCCACTGATGCTCAAGGTTTGTATAAGTTTTACCATCAAGTTGGTTTACGTTATCAGTTAATAGACCTTTACCTTCATAATCATTATCTAGGTAGTCATCTGCGCCTTGTGAGAAAGCAACAGCACCTAATAGGAACTTTTGAATAAGTTGTTTAAGGTCAACACCATCTGCTGTAACATAAATTGTGTCAATTTCTAATCCATTTGGTGTTGAAGCACCACCAGCAATTAAAGCACGATCTGTTAATTGGTCAAATAATTCATCAACTAAACCTTCTGGTGTATTATTTGTTAAACCATCCCAACCTTTAAAACTTGTGCCATCAGTCCAGTCTTTATGCTGACCTTTACTATCATTACCAGCAAGCTTACCTACTATGTTTTTATGTGAGCTTGAAATATCTAATAAGCTAGTTTGCTTAGCTGTAGGGTTAGTTGTTACTGTTAATAAACGATCTTCCCAAACTGAAGCGTAATCATCGCTAGTTACGCGATAAATTTTATCTAGTTCAGTTTGTAGACCCGCTTTATCTAATGTTTGTGCATCAGTTACAAACTTATCAGAACCAATGTAATTATATATTTCTTTTATTAAAACATGACGTGCGATTTGGCCAGAATATGAAACTGTTGATTCACCATCTTCAAATCGACTTGTAAATCCGTAAAAATCAAGTAAGTCTGTTACTTCAATAGTAAGATCTTTTTCAAATGTATTATTTGCGCTATCAGATACAGATACTTTTACAGTAACAGAAGTTTCTTTTTCAAAATCTATTGATGTATCAGCTTTTAATTTAAGACTTGTTCCAGAGATTTCAAATCTTTCATCAGAAGTAGAGAAAGTAAAAGTATCACCTGAGTCTGAATCAGTTGCAGTCAGAGTTCCGACTTCAGCAGCTATTGCATTTTCTGAAACTGAATTTGCTGATAATGTAATATCAGTAGGTGCTGTATTTACTGGCTCAACCGGTTTTTCTTTGCTGTCGCTAGAACCACCACAAGCTGTAAGGCCTAAAGTACCAGCTAAAATAGCTGTTGCCAAAATAGATTTACGCATATTAAACATAGATAACCCTTGATTCTATTGAAGTATTTAATTTTTATGGGGCGTATTATATAGGTATACCAATGATAATCAATATCATTTGCAATAAATTTAACATTTTTAATAATAATGTGATTTATATCAAGGTTTGAGTTTAGTTTAGATTACACCGATTAACATATAAAAAATTAACTTTTTTGCAATATCATGGTTTAAATCAATTTTTATGCAATTAATACTTTAAATTAGGACAACAACAGGCTATGTTTTAGCTGACAATAAAAATAGTTAAGGTGTGAATATATGCAATTTAGTCAACATATGTGTGAAGAACTTGATTTAATTCTGAAGTTTCCAATGGATAGTATGATGCAAGGCCTTAAAGTTCATCAAGATGCAGAGCCTGCTCTTGTGGAAGCAGCAAAACGTTTATTTGAAAAAGGAATTATTGATCAAAAAGATGGCGGATACCTAACAGACTTAGGCTTAGATCTAGCAGAGCACGCACAAACGTTACAATCAGCTTTGAAATCATAAGATATAAAGTATTAAAAACCATCATATTAAATAATGCCCAATATAATAAGAGGGCATTATTATCATTAGGCTAACTAAGTTGCATCTAACTGATTTTCCGGTGCAGCATCAATGAACGCGGTCATTTGATTACATAGCGCGTAAACCGAAGCGATTTTTGGATAGGCAGACATATCTACTTTGAATCTTAATGCATTAAACACTTGTGGTACTAAGTTAATATCTGCAAGAGTAGGAGTGTCACCACAACAAAATTGACCTTGATACAAATCAGACTGCTCAAGCATAGTTTCAATTTTCTTAAACCCAACTTCAACCCAATGTTTATACCAAGTCGTTTTTTGTTCGTCCGTTACTTTTAATTCTGACGATAAATATTTTAAAACACGCAAATTATCAATCGGGTGAATATCACAGGCAATGGCATAGCTTAAATTTCGAATTTGAGCTTGGTTCCAATGATCGCCAGGTAAAATTGGAGCTTCAGGGTGCTCAGCTTCAAGCCATTCTAAAATTGCAAGAGACTGGCCTATATTGCCTTTCTCAGTTGCAAGTGCAGGTAAAAGGCCTTGAGGATTAACTTCTAAATAATCTTGTCCGTTTTGAGCCGACTTTAATAAATTAACAAGCACAAGCTCATGTTTTAAACCTTTTAAATTTAAAGCAATGCGGACTCTGTATGCCGCTGACGACCTAAAATAAGTATATAGTTTCATTATTTTTGCTCCGAGGTAGGGGCTTTGTAGTATTTTTTAATTTCACGCCAGCAGTCTTGATAATTTGGCTGACGCGTTTCACCTTGTAGTGCAAATTTAGTTGGCGAGATAATAAATTTTGACTCAAACATAAAGGCTAAAGTATTTTCATATCTTTGCGGTGCTAACTCAGCGTTTGATGCTTTTTCAAAAACTTCAGCTTCAGGCCCGTGAGGTGACATGCAATTATGTAAACTTGCACCGCCTGGTACAAATCCATGTTCTTTTGCGTCATATACACCTTCTATTAATCCCATAAACTCACTCATGATGTTTCTATGGTAGTACGGTGGTCTAAATGTATTTTCTGCTACCATCCAACGAGGCGGGAATACGACAAAATCTATATTAGCAACGCCTGGTGTACCAGATGGAGATGTGAGTACTGTGAATATTGAAGGATCTGGGTGATCAAAGCTAACAGTGTTCATCACATTGAAACGAGATAAGTCATACTTATATGGTCCTGCATTGCCTGTCCAAGCGACAACATCTAAAGGAGAGTGTTTTATATCACAGCGAAACATATTACCGTTAAATTTAGTAATAAGCTCAAAATCACCTTCTTTATCTTCAAAGGATGCGACAGGATACTGAAAATCTCTGTCGTTAGCATAACCATTTGCACCTACAGGGCCACGCTCTGCCAATTCATATGCATTACCATAGTTTTCACAAATATAACCACGTGCATTATCAGTTAACAACTCAACGCTAAATTTAATCCCTCTTGGGATCACTGCAATTTCACCTGCTTTAATATCTAACTTACCACATTCAGTATGTAAAATTATCTGTCCATCCTGTGGTACAAATAAAAGCTCACCATCGGCATTGCAAAAATAGCGACCATCCATTGACGCATTTGCGACATAGATATGAATTCCGATACCTGTTTGTGCATTTACACTACCATTTGCAGCCATTGTAATTAAACCATCAATAAAGTCAGTTTTAACTGTCGGTATTTCTATCGGATCCCAACGTAACATATCTGGTGGAGTAGGGATTTCAGTTATTGGTGCACTGCGTATTAATGCATTATCAATAGGCTCATAGTTACCTTGCACAACAGAAGGACGGATCCTATAAAACCAATTTCTGAGATTATGAGAGCGCGGCGCTGTGAAAGCCGTAATATTAAATTGCTCAGCATACAAATCGTATTTTACTTTTTGTGGACTAAATTGCCCAACGGGTAGCGCACCTTCAAGTGCTTCAGTTTCAAATTCATTGCCAAAACCAGTCATATATTTTAGGTTTTGTGGTTCTGTTTTTATTAAAGTCATGATTTTAAGCTCGACGTTTAGAAATAAGCTTTATAAAAATACTCTCACGTGAGAGTATTTGCAATAATTATATTTGAGTAGATTTTATGACAGCAGAAAAAACGATTAAATTAGAGTCATTTTTACCGTACCGTATCGCAAACTTATCAAATAATATCAGTGAAGCATTTTCTGCAGTTTATTCGCTTGAGTATGGAATAAGCATTGCGCAATGGCGAATTTTAGTAAATCTATTTGAGAATGATTTTGTAACAGCCAAAAATTTAGGCAATCTTGCCTCAATGGATAAATCAACAGTATCCCGGGCCATTCAAATTATGTTAAATAGGGGCTATTTAGAAAAACGAGTGAACAAAGATGACAAACGCGCATATTTTGTAGCCCTTACCGAAGAAGGTAAAGAGTTATATTATGAAATAGCGCCTAAAGCGTTAACTTGGGAAAGTCATTTAAAATCAGGCATTTCAGATGAAGAATATGAATGTTTTATGTCGGTTTTAGCTAAGCTAGATAATAAAGTAAAAAGTTAAATTAACGATTTTTGTATCCGTTAATAAAGAATACAAAAAAAAACAGCCCTCAAATGAGGGCTGTTTTATATTTTGTCTCTAGGGAAAGACAATTACAAATCAAATTAGAATTTGTAACTTACACCAATCTTAGCTTGCCAAGCTGAACCACCAGCAATTGTATTATAGTTTCGCGTATCACGGCCGCCATATGGTTTATCGATTTTGTATTTACCGTTTTCATCTAAACCACCAAAATCATATACCACTTGATTTGCATATTTAATTTTCTTCTCTACACCCCAATCGCTGTTAAGAAGATTAGCAAAGTTGTCTACCATGAAGTATATTTGCCCTGAATGCCCTTCAGCAAACCCAGGGATATCTTGTTTTATGCTGATATCCATAGTTGTTACCCAAGGCTGAGTTCCTGTATTTCTATCAAGGATACTACCTGATGCTGAAATCCCGGCTTCATCTAAGTAACCTTTAAGTTCATCCCAGCTAACACCTGACTCATCCCAGTTTACATTAGGATCATCTGCACCTGTTGGAATATATGGTAAGTAAGCACCTTGAGAGTAGAAATCTCTTGTATCTCCAAAGTCACCATCTTTATACATGCCCATAGTGTAGCTAAATGGACGACCTGAACGGCGTTCAAAGAACATGTTAAAGCTCGTAGCATATCCAGCAAAGAACTCAGTTGAATAACCTAAGTTTAATTTAAAACTATGTTCAACTTCATAAAAACCGCGAGACACCATATCTTGGTTACGGTTTTTAATGATGTTGTGTTTGTAGTTACTTTGACCTTGAGATGCAGAACCAACATGATTCTCTTCAATATCCTGATGCGCGTAGCTCATCGTCATGCTCACGCCACTATCCCAACTTTTCGCTAAAGAAGTAGAGAAAATAATTGATTTACCATCATCATCGGCATTAGTCATCATGATATCAAAGTTATCTTCATAGATACTTTCATTGATCACTCGCACTCCATCTGCAGCACGCTCACCAGAATCTTTAATACCCGTATTAACCCAAACAGCTTCATTTTCTTTCTTTTGATACATCAGTTCAGAAGACCAAAGGAAGTTATCCCCTGCAAAAGGAATATCTAGAGTATAATCAACACCTATTTGTGCGCGTAAACTAGTTGGAAGATCAAAATTAGGATCTATATAATTAACGCTACCGGCACCTGATTCTAATGAGTCTTTAATTTCTTGTGGTACAGTAAATGAATCAACTATGTTGTCTTCATTTTGATAATAGCCATTTGTTGCAGAGCTTGGCGCAGAAACTAAAGTAATGCCATCCATAGTGAACGGGTTGTTATACCAAACATTTGGAATACCACCTTGGAAACGACCAATGCCACCACGCACAACAACATCATCGCTAGCATAATATTTAAAACCAACTCTAGGTAATATTACGTCAACACCATCTAAATTTTCTTGGTTTGAAATACCATTGGTTTCTAAAAAGTTAGTATTTAATGTTGGTTTATCATCTGAAGATAAACGCTCATAGCGTAAGCCTGCTGTTAGCTCTAAATCATCAGTTACATAGAATGTATCTTCTAAATAAAGCGCTAAAGTACTGCGAGAAGCATCATATGCTGTATCGTTAGAATCATTGGTATAAGCATTAGCATAATTAAAATCGTATTTACCGATCTTTTGATTTTCAAATAATTCAAAATCATCAAATGTCCAACTGCCTAATGAGTTCTGTGCAAATAAGTTATATAAATTTAAGTTTTCGTATTGCGCACCAAACTTAATTTCATGATCGTCAAGTAAGTAAGTACCATCGAATGATATAATTAAATTTTTAGTTTGTGAATGGTTATCATGGTTAGTACCAGCTGCACCAAACTCGACTGACGGCTGATCACGTCCTTGACTAACTTTAACGCTACCAAAATTTGAATTATTGATAGTATCAGATGATACATCTTTATAACTTACACCGATTTCAGTTGAAAGTTCATCTGACCAATCAGAGTAAAGCTTAACAGCAAAGTTATCAAATTTAGTAACGTAGTTTGCACGACGAGACTCTAATGCTATGTTTTGCCCACCAAATGTAGCACCACGACTATCTTGGTCATCTTGCCATTGATAAGTAAAATCTGCACGATGGCTATCTGATGCATTCCAACTAAGTTTAACTAATAAAGTTTCGTTGCTGTCTTCAACATCGCCACCTAATGAATCTTGTATACCATATGTAGTATTTAAAGTAGACATAAAGCTGTTAAAGCTTTCTTGCGTCATGTTGTATTCATTAGTGGCGCCACTACCTAGGAAGCCATAATCAGTTTCGATTACACTTTTCCAATTACTATAATTAACAAAGAAGAATAATTCATCTTGAATTAGCGGACCACCAACATTAAAACCAAAACGAGTATCAGTATTACTCGGCTCTACTTTCTTTGTTGAATAAGTTTTGTGACCAGTTTCATCTAAAATGGCATTACCTGGATAGTGCTTAGTACCATCAGGGTCTTGAACAAACTCAGCATAATTGTTTTGCCCTAATACAGAGCGATCACCAGCTAATTCAGGTGTTGACTGCTCTACAAAACCAGAGAATTTAAAGTCATTTGTACCAGACTTAGTTACAGCGTTTATAGTACCACCACCAAAGTTGCCTTTTTTAGCAGAAAATGGTGAAACATCAACAGATACTTGTTCTATAGCATCAAGTGAAACTGGAGGTTGTTGTGTTGCATACCCACCGAAATTGAGACCAAAGTCATCATTTTGACCTATGCCATCAACTGTTAGGCTATTTGAACGTGGGTTACCACCAGCAATCGTCATCTCACCATTACCATTGATACTTGCTAAAGGGTTTAAGCGAGCAACATCTTTAATATCTTTATTAAAGCTTGGCATATTTTCAATCGTAGCTTGACCAAATACACTACTGGCGCCACCTACATCTTGTAAAACTCTTACACCAGAAACTTCAATTGTTTCCATTTTTTTAGATGCTAGCTGAGCATTTACACGCTCCGTTTGACCTAAAGAAAGGTAGATGTTTTCTAACATGTCGTCAGAATAAGTATCAGAATCAATAACAATAGTATATGGACCACCAACACGCAGACCTTTTGCAACAAATACACCATTTTCGTTTGTTGTTAATTCTCTTGATGTACCTGTAGGTTGATGAACTACAGTAATTTTTACATTACTAGCAGCATCGCCTTGCGGAGTTAAAATTTTACCACGCATTGCAGAAGAAGTTTCTGCTGCCATTGCGCTTGCCGATAAACCTAACGCAAAAACTAACGCGCCAGTGATCTTCGAAAGTTGATAAGTTTTCATTTAGTCGTTTCCCGTGTAACAATTATTTGAAAGTTAATTTGCTTTTATATTATTTATCTACTGCTTTGATTTAGTGGTTGTTTAATGAATTCACTAAAGGTATTGCTGATTTATCAAATATGCGATTCAATAAACCCGCTAATCTAATGCCACCTTGCGTTAAACGCTTTTTAACGACAGGTGTTTGTTCGTATACATAATTATATCTGTAATCTCCATCGCCAATGTCATATAACTTCTGTGCTATATAAAACGACTCTAAAATCCAGTCTTTCGGTTGACTATTTAAGTATTTTGAAATGAGAGTTTTATCGTTTGTATCTATAAAGTGTGCAAATTCTGTAAAAGATAAATTTTGGTTTTCAACTAATAAGCCATCCCAAAGAGAATGTAAGTTACTATGTTCACCAAAAAACTTAACTTTAATACGGTTTCCACCACGGTCTTCACTGTGGCCAACATGCATAGGCTGATGAATATCACCAACAACATGTACTAAAAATTTAAAATAAAAACGTTTGTCTTTAAGAGAAGAGGAGGGACTTTTTAAAACTGAAGTTGCTTTTAAAATTAAAGCATAAGCATCAGTGACTTCACCAGATTGTGCTGAAATATTATAAGACGAAGGTTTAAAGTCTGATGCCTTACTGATATTAACGTAGTGATATTTACCTGATTCTTTTTGCCAAAATTCATCTGGATTTGACCGCATTTCATCAGGCCAAGTTGAAACCTCGGCTAATTTTTCACCCTCTAATAACGGTAAAATAGCTTGTAAAGTTGTTTCGGTTAGATGATTCTCAGCTATTTTTGCTACAATTCTATGACCATTTTGACTCCACGCATGTGCATTATGAGATAAAGCAAACATTAATATTGCATAAAAGCCGATAATAAATTTTATTGTTAACTGTTTTTTCACCTAACCACCCAATTGCAAATAATTACAAATAACCTTGTTTTGATTACTTATTTTCACGCTTTTAAAGTCAAATAGGAAGGAGTTAACAGCATTCATCATTACTCGTTAACAAACCTATTGAAACAACCACTTATATTACTTAGGTAAAATTATTTATTGCAATAAGTAATCAAACTTGTTCAAATGTACAATGTTGTAAACAAGTAAAGTGAAGTATTGTGTTATCGGAACTCGCATTTTTTGGAAAAAGAGCAATTGTTACATTTTTGTGTACAGTAATTGTATTTATGTTTTACCTAGGTAATTCAAGAACAGAAATATCTAATGAAGCTATTCCTGTATTTATGGAAATATCAAGTCAATGTAAAACAAACGGCAAAGCTGTTGATCATAACTTAATTATTTATGTACCATCAGAAGTTGTGGCTAAACAGGTCTCACATAAACTATGTCAAGATGAAGTTGTAGCAAAACAATATGGGAATGTAATTGTACACTGGGGATATAAGCTAGGGGATTCTGTTGAATTTTTAGGAAAAGGCGTTGCAGATTTGATACTTGCAAAAGAAAATATCATGCAGGCTTTCATGGCTGAATCTACATATAACTATCAAGCTGTTTTAGGTTACTCAAATTACACTGCATTTTTTATATCATTAAAAGAAAAGCCAAAACTAAAAAAACTCTACTTTTTAGATAAGAAAATAGGGTTGTTAGATTACCCGACAAGTCGATCAGGACACATTTTACCAAAAGCCTTATTCAAAGATTTAGAACTTAATATTGATAATTTAGATATCACTTATGCTAATTCACATGAAGGATTAAGAGAATTGTTAGCTAGCGGCAAAGTGGACTTAATTGCATCTTATTGGAAAAAAGGAGATGAAAAGCAGTTCTCTAAAAATTATATAGAACCAATTAGTGATCCAATAAGCGGTAGTAAGTGGTATTTAAAAATGGATGTAGACAATACAGATTTACTTTGTGCGGTACAAAGGAATTTGCTTGATTTAGCTAAAGAAAATGAATCAACCTATTTTAATCATGTAAAGTTATTTAAATCTTGTAATACTGCACTATTAACAAAGGTACTAACAGATGCTTAAGTATCATAAAGTAATAATATCATTTCTCATTTTCTGGTTAGTATTACAACTTTCATATTCTTTGGGTGCTTATGTAGATCACAGGGCGAATATAGATAAATCGGTAAGTCAAATACAGACAAGAATTGCACTTGATTTACCAAGATTAAGCCTTCCAGATCCGTCACTCAATAATGTAGGCGATCACTCTTCTATTATAAACTACATAGAAAAATTCAATACCCAACTGAATAAAATGGGATATAAAGCCCAACTCCACACAATTCAAAACATTTCAATTGAAAATAAAAATAACGATAGCCTAATATATCGAAGCTTACTTGCACCAGGTGAATCTGTAAATATACAAATCTCTGAACCTAGTTTCGTTATTTTAGAGTATTTAAGCCTAATTCCCCTTCTAATAGCCATATTATTTGCTTACCTTACTTTAGATCACATCCTAATTTGGCAAAACCGTAAAAATACATTATTAATCACGCAAGATGAACCTAAAACGCCATTTTTAATAATCAATTTAAAAGAAAAAGTGCTGATCAATAGTGAGACTAACGTAACCATACCGCTTGCAAATAAGCCCTTATGTTTTTATGTTGCGCTTACAGAGTTTTGTACACTCAATAAAGATATCGTGCTCAATCAAAATAAAGACCTACCAGATGAACTAACGGAATTAGCCAATAAATACTTCCTTAGACTTATCGAGTTAGGACACACAGTTCGTAAAAGGCCAAACTTTAGTAATAGCTTAGAAAAAACTTTAAGTGAGATCAGAGCAGCTTTAGATGAAGTATTTACTGATACGCCTGAATTAAAAGCAATCTATTACCCACCAAAAGCACATGGGGAAGGCTCAAGGTCTAAGTTACACCACTATGGATTAAATACAATTGAAACAGAGCATATTGAACTGATAGGGAAATAGAGAGAGAGTACAGAGTATGGATGAGTATAAATTAATACTCATCCAAATTTTATTAAAGGTACTTAATTTCACCTTTAGGCGAATATTCATTTGCATTAATAGGGCTATTTTGGATTAAGAATTCTTTTAAAACTTCAGCATCTATATAATTGGTAGGTACATACCCAGGGTGTTTATTCAATTTCGGATAACCATCACCGCCTGCAGCATTATAACTATTGAGGCTAAATCTATAGGTACGATTTAAATCGAGTGGTTTATTTTGAATTTTAATATTCTCAGCAATGCCTTGCTTCAAAGTTAAAGAAACACCATAAAACTGTGTATAAGCGCCGGCATCAGATGGGAAACTAGCGACTGTAGATAAAAAAGACTTTATTTCATCTCCTTTCATTTCAACATAAGTTAAACGGTTTTTAAACGGATGTACGGTTAATACATTTTTATAGTTTACATCACCAGCGTTAATAGAGTTTCTGATCCCACCGCCACTGATCACACCAAAGTCAGCATTTACTTTTTTCATTTGCGCAGCAGCAATTAATCTACCTAAGTTTGTTTGATGAAATCTGACATGATTTCTCTCACCGTCTAAATCACCTTTTAACTGTGCAATAGGTTGTATTAGTTGTGCTTGCCCTTGATTTTGAAACTTAGACAAAAAGTTATACATTTCAGAGTCATTTTCAATTTTTTTGCCAACTAATTTTTTAACCTTAGTACCATCAGCTGCAATCGTTGTTCTTTTGTAATTAACAGGTATTAATTGATAGTCAACCAATACTAATTCACCATTAGTAAATTCAAACTCTGCTTTACCTACATATTTACCCCATTCATGGGCTTGCATGATCCAAGTACCATTTTGTTGATCGGGAGTACAAACATCACCAGGTTGAAAATCTGTATCATATTTGTTTTCACCATCCATACACGCAGGCTCTTGCGAATGGCCCCCAATAATAAGATCTAATGATCCTTGTTTAAGGTTTCTAGCTAGCGTTACATCACCTGGTGCATTTATGCCATGTTTTCCATCTGTAAAATGTCCCATATGAGTTACTGCAATAACAATATCTGGATTTTCAGTTGATTTAAGTTCATTAATCAATTTTTGACTAGATAGAGTAGGGGATTCAAATTTTAGGTGACTAATATATTCAGGATTACCAATTTTAGCTGTATCAGTTGTTGTTAATCCAATAACAGCAATTTTAAGTCCATTTTTATTAAACATTTTATAGGCTTTAAATGGTCGTTCGCCTGTAGTTTTATCAAAAATATTGGCTGATAATAAAGGAAAGTTAGACCATTGTTGTTGTTTTTTAAGTACTGACAGTGGATTATCAAATTCATGATTACCAATAGCCATTGCATCATAGCCTAATAAAGACATGCCTTTAAAATCAGGTTCGGCATGCAGCATATCTGACTCAGGGATCCCAGTATTAATATCGCCACCAGATAATAATAAAACTTCACTGCCTTGTGCTTTGGCTTCTGAACGTAAGCGATCTAATAATGTTTTACGAGCAGCCATGCCATACTCGCCATCTTCATTATGCCAAAATCGACCATGGTTATCATTTGTATGCAATATTGTTATTTTTTGTGTTTTCGAAACGGGAGCTTGTTCTTTAAATACAGAGCAAGCACTTATTGTGAGAATACTTGAGATTAAAATTGATTTGTATATTACTGATAAAGACATTATGAACCTATATTTTAAAAAAAGATGGCTATTTAAATGTTTTAAATAGCCATCTGATATTAATCATATGGTAACTGAAAATTGGAATTTGAACAATTATACTAATTTATTTGAATCCTTAACGGCTTGTTCTCTTTTATTTAGCTCTATAATTGCCCACTCAGATCTTTTATGTTTACTGTTTATCATCCAATGGATATAAGAAATTGGTAATTTGCTATATAAAATACCTTTATAAGGACCAAAGTCACAAGGTTCACTTCTATTTGACATCAATTAACTAATAAACTTAACAATATTGCTACATACCTTACTGAATATCTTTGGGCTTGAATAGAGCTAAAAGTTGTTTATCTTAAAATCATTACTTAGCTCATATAAAACAAGAAAATGTAATCAAAGGTAATTAAAGGTAGTTATAATGTGAATGGCGGAAGCTATTTGTGGTTTTTTGTACTTCAAATGTTTATGCTAGTTTTACTAACAAGAAAACAACAAAGCAGTAACATTTAATGAATAAAATATCTAAACTTCTCAAACCAATAATCGCTCTAAGTGCTTTAACACTTTCCCTGTCATCACAAGCTACAATTGTAGAGTTCGATGTTACAATTTCAAATGAAGTAAAAAAAGTCAAAGTTAATTTATTTGATGAAACAACTCCAATCACAGTATCTAATTTTTTAAAGTATGTGAATGATGGTAGATACACCGATACTGTTATACATAGAGCAATAGATGGATTTATTGTTCAAGGTGGTGGATTTACTTTTGAAAATGAACTCCCACTTACAGCGGTAGATGCCGATAGCGCAATACAAAATGAGCCTGTATGGTCAAATGTTAAAGGCACAATTGCTATGGCTAAAATAGGCAGTCAGGTTGATAGTGCTACTAACCAATGGTTTTTTAATCTAGAAAATAATAGCGCGAATTTAGATCTTCAAAATGGAGGTTTTACAGTTTTTGGTCAAGTTATTGAGGGTATGGAATCGATTGAATCAATCACTAGCTTATCTTTTTGTGGTGAAATACCTATGCCAAATTACAGCCAAGAGCACTGTTCAAATGGTGATTTACCAGGTGTTGAAAATTTTGTAACTATAAATCAAATCACAATTTATGATCCTGACGTGACTTCTGCAAACAACTTATCATTAGTAAAAAATACGCTCATTGCAGACGCTAATAAAACCCCTGATACCGATAATGGCAGTAGTGGCGGATCTTTTGCTTGGTTCAGTTTATTAGCCTTTGGTCTAATACCTTTTCGTAAAAAAACAAAATAGATAATAAATCAATAAAAGCAACCAGTTATGGTTGCTTTTTATACTGTAAAAAAATAAGTACAGACCATCAGGAAATATTATCCTTTAAAACATTTATTCCAAACTAACTTATTGAAGTTATCTATAGCTTAGGTATTATGTTTATGTAAATTAATAATTTAACATATGTAATTTGAAGTTTTTACTCTAAACTTTTTTAGCATAGTTTCAACTATTAATAACAAACAATAATAAAAAGGCAGTGAAGATGACAAATGTAGTTGAAAATATAGGCCTAGAAGCTTTAATGGATCGCGCTAATATCATTTTCACTAATGGATATGTTTTTGATGGCACAGCCGATATTAATCAACTCAAAAAAAGTTTTAAAGCTGTATTTGATTATGTAAATAAATTTAAGTTTCAATTAAAATACACATCTCAAAGTGATTTTGTTTGGCTTAACACGGATTCAACTACAACCTTATTCAATCATCAATTATCTGATAATATAGAAGCCGATTTTAAAAACCTATCAAGTCAAAGTATCGATCTTATTGGTAACGCACCAATGATCGTTACTATGATTGAAAATAAATATAAATCAGAATTCATAATTGCAGTATCAAGTAACCATAAATATATGGATGCAAGAAGTGCCAATTATTTTTTTAACAATTTCATAAATCATTATAATTCTGTGTTACAAGATGAACCTGCTTTAAGCAAAGGGATATTAAGTAAAATAAAATCTCTTCAAACAATTTCAGGCGACAATTTTATAACGCAAGCTCTATCACAAAGAACAGAAATAAATAACTCTCAAAATATTGAAGACTTACTAGAATACAAAATTGAAGATATCGGTGAATATGGTATAGACAGATCTGAACTGACAAAGTGCCTGGCTCATTTCAAAACCAGTATACGAGCACCTCAAATTAGTCAGTTAGATATTAATCAATGTATCGCTCACTGTCGTATTATTTATCCCCAAATAACAAAAAATAGTATTGTATGTGCAATGCTTGCAAAATCGATTTATCTAGTCAATGTTGAGCAAAGGTCTAAACCAGCTAAACATAAAATCAGTTTCAAAATGTTATCTGATTTATTAAACGACGAGAATAGACAACAATACACGGGTAACTATATTTCGTTTTTACCTGTGACTATTGATGGTGAAAAATCCCTGAGTGAAATTGCTTTACAGATACATAATCGTATCGTGGAATTTAAAAAAAATGGCATTGATATATCTATGTTTTCTTTAACAGAGCAGGCAATAAAACAGGAATTGGTAGGAACGTCAGATGAAGCCCTTTCTTTTGTTGTAACCAACTGGAATAATTATGATTTCCTAGACTCTAACAGATTCTTACATGATTGTATCTCCAAAAAACATTTAAGTGCCGTCAATATAGCGCCTAAAGATAACTTAGGCGCTGCACTGGTAAATAGACCCGTCGCTGTTATTAATTTCTCTCCGAACTCTGAACTGTGTTTATCTTTTTTTCCATCATTAAAATGTCCACAAGAGAATAAAGATTTGTTAACTAAGTTTAAAACCTTGCTTCACGCTAAAAATTAAGATTCGGATTTATTTGTGAATTTCTCAGACTTTAAAATTACAGAAAAAATATATGAAAGTGATATTTCAATTGTTTACCGTGCGGTTACTTTAGATGATTTAACGCCAGTTATATTGAAAACACTTAATCGTGATTACCCAACACAATTAGAATTAAGCCAATTTCGTCGAGAGTATGATGTTTCCCAAGAGTTAAGAGGGATTGAGTGTGTTTGGCAAACAAAAAACTTGCTACAAATACATAATACATTAGTTATCGTTGGTAATGATATTGATGGAATTTCATTAAGTAAATGGTTGAAACTTAATACAGAAATCAATATTGATAAAAGATTAGTAATCGCAATATCTTTAGCTAATGCCTTAAAGACCTTGCACTTAAATCATTTGATTCATAAAGATGTTACACCTGATAATATTGTTTATAATGAAGATACTAACGAAATCCAAATTATTGACTTTGGCATAGCATCTTTACTCAATAATGAGTTTCATAATTTCCAAAATGTAAATCAACTTGAAGGTACGCTTTCCTACATCTCACCAGAGCAAACTGGGAGAGTGAATCGAAATCTTGATTATCGTAGTGATCTTTATTCTTATGGCGTTGTATTATATGAATTATTTTCTGGATTATTACCATTTAAAGAACAGCAAGAACTTGCTTTAGTTCATGCTCACATTAGCAAGCAAGCAATCGATGTGCGTGAAATAAATAACAAAATTCCAAAAGCGCTTGCAAAAATAATTATGAAATTATTGTCTAAATCTGCAGATTCACGCTATCAGAGTTCTGAAGGTTTAATCTCTGATTTAGATACCTGTTTATATGAATTAAAACTTAATAATCAAGATTTTGATTTTGAAATTGGTAAAAAAGATTGCCTTCAAGTCTTTAATATCCCGCAAAAATTATACGGTCGACAAAAACATATAAAAACGATATTAAATTCTTTTTTTAATATTTGTAGTTCAAAAGCTGAAGTTTTATTTATTTTAGGGCAATCAGGTACAGGGAAAACCGCTCTGGTACAAGAAATATATAAACCTTTAACCAGTACATCTGGTTTCTTTATATCTGGGAAGTTTGACCAGTTTCAAAAAAATATTCCCTTTTATGCTTGGTCCCAAGCATTAAATGAATTGGTTCATCTTTTATTAAAAGAAAAAGCAGATGTATTGAAATTCTGGAAAGATATTATTCAAGACGCAGTAGGGGACTTAGGCAAAGTCATAACACAAGTTGTACCTTCACTTGAACTAATAATAGGAACGCAACCAGATGTATCAGAGCTTTCTAGCAGCCAAGCATATAACAGGTTTAATTATGTATTTATAAAGTTTTTAACTTCTTTAGCAACTAAAAAATTCCCTTTAATTATCTTTATTGATGATTGGCAATGGGCTGATAATGCCTCATTATCATTATTAAAGCGTGTATCTGATGAGATGCAGGATTCATGTTTATTATTGATCAATGCATACAGAGATGATGAAGTTGATGATGCACATTCACTCTCACTTGTTAGAAGCCACATAACAAGTTCAGCTATCAATAATCATGATATCCTACTTGAAAATTTAACTTATCAGGATGTTTATGATCTTATAAGTGAGATGCTTCAAAGCCCGATAGGAATTGATGATTTAGTAAAATTGGTATTTGATAAAACTGCCGGAAATGCTTTCTTTTTAATTCAGTTTTTAGACACTCTAAAAGAAAAATCTCTCATTTTGTTTGATGTTAAAAATGACTCTTGGTATTGGCATCATGATGAATTACATAAAGAGAATATGACAAGTAATGTCATTGAATTACTGTCTCAAAAGTTCTTAACATTGGCCGAAGATACACAGCAAGCGTTAAGATATGCTGCAAGTATTAATAATCGCTTTTCGCTTAAAATGCTCGCTAGTGTAATAGGTAAACCCCAAAATATAATCGCTCAATCATTAGAACCCGCTTTATTAGAAGGGATAATAAGGCCGCTGGATATCAATTACCGTTATGCTACACAAAAAGTAATTTATCAAGATGTACATTATCGATTTACCCATGATAACTTACAACAAGCAGCATATGCTTTGCTTCCTGAGCCATTAAAAACACAAACGCACTTACAAATAGCACGCACATTAGAATCAAAACTATCAAACACAGAAAAACAAAAAGAGCTGTTTAACATCGTTAATCACTACAATATTGCGACAGATTTGATTAAAAATGACGCCGATATTCATAATTTAATTAATTTAAATATGGCTGCAGGTAAAAAAGCCATGAACAGTACTGCATTTTCATCTGCTCTTAGTTATTTTGAAAATGCAATTTCGTTACTACCTGAAGACCCTTGGTGTAATTTACAAGATATTTGTGCTCAATTGCTGACGCTGGCTGCCGAAACCGCATTATTAGAAAAACAATATTGTAAAATGGAGTCGTGGATTGATGAACTATTAGCGCATACACGCTTACCAATTGAACAAGCAAGTATCTGGACATTAAGACTACAAGCATACACTGCACAAAACCGACTTGAAGAAGCTGTTGAGGCATCGAATATTGCTTTATCTTTTCTTGACGTAAATTTGTCTAAATTGCCTTCATCTTCAAAGGTAATGTTTGAGTTATTCAAAACAAAATATAAATTACGAAATCAAACCTGTGAAAGCTTACTAGAACTGCAAGAAATGACCGATCCTAGTAATTTATTAATTATGAGGATTCTAGGTTTAACAATCCCACCCGCATATTGGACTAGCCAAAATTTAGTCGCTGTCATCGTTTTTAAAATGACGCAAATATCTGTTGAACTAGGTTATTCGCCAATGACAGGTTATGCTTTTTCGTGGTGGGGGATAACAGAATCTGCGCTATTAAATCAAATTAAATCTGGCACTGAATTTGGCAATCTTGGAATAAAAATCGCTGAAAAATATGATTTACAGTTACAGCAGCCGCTATTCTTTATGGGCTGGATGTTACAAAACTTTGAAAAACCGCTAACGGATTCTATTGCAACTTTAGAACACGCTTATGAAGTATCTTTAGAAAAAGGTGATAATGAATACGCATCTTATGCACTAAATAATTTAACACAAGCTAAATTTAATAGTTCGCAGCCATTAGATGAGCTTGTAGCAGGTATGAAAGATACACACAAAATACTTAAAGGTTTTGGATATGCTTCTTCTCAATACTGGCATGATATCTGTTGGCAAACTGCTAACAACTTTTACGAGCCATGTGATGAACCAGATATGTTATGTGGAAAAGCTTATAACGAAAATCAAAAATTAGCACTACATCACAAAGCACAAGATAACAGTACCTTATTTTTATTATATTTTAATAAATTATTATTGAGTATATTTTTTAACAAAGAAAATGCCATAACCTATGCAAATAAAGGCCGTGAGTTTTTAAAATCTGGAGCAGGCATGTATGCATATGCAGCTTTTCACTTTTACGATTCTCTTGCCTTATTAAAAGATATTAAAGCTGTTCCCGTAAATAAGCGTAAACATCTAAAACGTATTAAAAAGAATCAAAAACAGTTAAAACATTGGGCACAGCATGCACCTGAAAACTATTTAAATAAATGGCAACTCGTTCAAGCAGAATATTGTAGCCTTTTTGGAAAAACCCAGAAAGCCATGACATTTTATGCTGATGCAATTCGTAATGCGCAAAATTCAAATTTACACCATGAGCAAGCACTTGCCCATGAATTAACCGCTAAGTTTTACCTATCATTAAATCAAGAACGTTTAGCGATTACAGATATTAAACAAGCATATTATTTATATAGGAACTGGCAGGCACATAATAAAGCAAGTGAGATAGAAAAAGAGTTCATAAACATTATGCCTAATTTATCTCAACCGGACCTTAATACACAACTTAGCTTAACACGAAAAACTCACACAGGTGACGGACTTGATTTAACAAGCTTAATTAAATCATCTCAAATGATGACTAAAGAAATAGAGTTAGAAAGTTTAACCAAAACATTGTTAAAAATTATTATGGAAAATGCAGGGGCTGATCGCGGTTTTCTATTTTTATTGCAAGAAAACGATAGTCTTGCATTACAAGCCTTTGGTTGGGTTGAATCTCTAGCTCTAAATATCACTTCAATAAATGAAACTGATGAGCAAATATTAAAATCTATGTTACCAGTCAGTATCATTAATTATGTAACAAGAACACAAACTGATTTATTAATAGAAAATGCAACGCAAGATAAACTCTTTAGCGATGATGAATATTTTGAGAGCCATGCGGTTTATTCATGTTTTTGTCACTGTATTATGCATCAAGGTAAACAAGTTGGCATCTTATATCTAGAGAATAGTTTATTACAGGGTGCATTTAGTAATCAAAAGATAGAAATGATTGAGCTTTTATCATCTCAAGCTGCTATTTCAATTGTTAATTCTCACTTTTTCTCTCAATTAGAAAAGAAAGTATTAAATAGAACTAAAGAACTCCAAACATCCCTTGAAAAACAAGAGCTACTTAATCATGAGTTGTTAAAATCAAATAAAAAGCTAGATGATACTCATCAAAAATTACAACAAGCGAATTTAAAACTGTTAAAACTGGCAAATACAGATGGCTTAACAAATTTAGCAAATCGCAGACAGTTTAATCAACGTCTTGATGATGAATTTAATAGAGCCAGGCGTCTTGCACAACCTTTAACCTTATTATTTTGTGATATAGATAATTTTAAATCTTTCAATGATACATTTGGTCACGTAGAAGGGGATGAGGTATTAAAACAAGTTGCTAAAGCGATGGAATCTTTATTTGTCAGAAGTTCGGATTTAACCGCTCGTTATGGTGGAGAAGAGTTCTCAATTATTTTGCCTGATATTGATAAAAAACAAGCGCATTTTATGGCACAAAGGCTCAATCAAGTTATTGCTGAACTTAATATTACACATTCTGGTAACTTGCCTCATAATAGAATTACATTAAGTATTGGTAGTTACACACTTGTGCCAACGATTGAAACTAATGTCAAAATGTTATTAGAGGGTGCTGATAAAGCCGTTTACGCAGCAAAACATCAAGGTCGCCACTGTCATATAGATTTTGAAAGCCTTAAAACCGAAACATCAGTGAACTTAACAGATTGAATTAAGTGACAACAAAAACTCTGGTTAAATGCGATTTAGTGCCTCTAAAAAGTTTTTATTCACTTTAAACCAGAGTGATTCTAATGCTGATACTAAACCGATATAGCCATCCTCTTTAAGCGCTTGAGTCTCATTAAAGTACTGTTGCTTTACCAGAGACATAGTGCCATCCCCATGATGTTTATATAATTGCCAAAGACCAGAAATTTCAGCATCATTATCTAAGCCGCCATTAAATTTATTTAAATACCATTTCACTTCAAAATGAAGATCGTTTTTCACTTGATTAACGGGGCCCTTTTGAGTTAAAAACAACCAATCTGATTGTAAAAAAACAAGATTTGATGCCATATTTGTTAACAGCATTTCATCCGGAGATGTACTCCATAAATGCCAGTTAGCGTTTTGTAACCTATGTTGATTAACCCTCATCGCTATACCTCTATTATTTAAACTTCCTGGTAATGTAATATCAGAAATCAATAACATAGGTTTTTTTGTTGTATTTACCACAGTTAAATTATTATTTTGGCCGTAAAACTGGTAATAATGTGTTTTGTTTAAACTGGTATTTTTAGCACAGCCACTGAGAAACATCATTATCAATAAAATTAAAACCGGCTTATAAAACATCTAATTTTTACTCCTAGGTTCAATATCAGAAATATTATTCTTATCAAAAATCAACATGTCAGGCTGTTCGTTCAAACTTTTTGTAAAGGGCTGTAACTCTTGGCTTAATTGCTTTAACTCTGCCATGGTGCTTTTCATCTCATTATAAACTTGTGAGCCTTCTTCATAGTCAGACATGGTTTTTCTAAACTGTTTCATTGTTTGGTCAAATTGCGCCATGCTTTGTGTAACTTGAGCCATCGTTTGATTAAAATTGTCGGGAATTGCCCGAGTTTTATTATCACTAATTAGTGCTGTGACATTCGTTGCGAGTACTTCATATTCAGCCATAGCTTTTTCAAACTGGGACAAAGAGCCTTCAATATTGAGTTTATTAAATTTTGTTAGGACCTCAGATACTTGATTGGTTAAAACACTAAAACCACTAGAAATACTTGGCAAGACTGAATAGCTAGCAATAGATTCTATCTGATATGGCGGGGCGTCAGGGTATATGTCTAAATCAACATATAATGCGCCTGTAATTAAATTACCGGGTTTTAAAGATGCACGCATACCTTTTTTTAGCCAAGATTCTAAATTTGATTGCCAGAAATCTTGAGAAATTTTGGCATTATGGAATATTCTTTTATATTCAACCTTAATTAAAACAGGCACTCTTGTATCTTCTGTTGCAAAATAGGCGGGCTTATCGTCAACAATAAGCATAGCAGGGGACTCTACAACCGTTCCTATTCTAATACCTCTATACTCAACAGGTGCGCCAGGGTTTAAACCTCTAATAGATTGCTCGAACTGTATGACAAAATAATCATACAGAAAATACCTTTGCTCCAGTGCTTTTTTATAATTTTTACTTAAAGAAAATATATGTCCAGCTTTGACAGTATCACCAGGGTTTTCACGCTCAGGCACAGTGAAAGAGATGCCACCTTTTAGCATTTTGCTTAAAGAGCCAGTTTTTATATTGATACCATCAGCAGATAAGTCGACTTCGAGACCTGAATTAACCCAAAATACAGTATTAAAAGTAACGAGATTTTGAAAAGGTTCTTTAATAAATATTTGATAACGCATAGTTTGCTCTTGCCAGTCAAAATTTGCGGTTTCAATTTGTCCAACCTTATAACCTTTATAATATAAGCCTGTACCGACCTCTATCACCTCAGAATCCCGGCTGAGTAAATTAAAACGTCCACCTTGAATATCATTTGCAATAAGAGGGGGTTCATCAAGTAATTTAAAGTAACTACTGGTATCTTCTATTGAGCCGGGGGAAAACTCTAAGTAAACGCCAGAAAGTAAGGTGTTTAAACCTGTAATACCAGCTTGATCAACTCTGGGTTTAACGACCCAAATTTTGGCATCTTCTGTTAATAAATGCTGATATCGTTTATCAATTTCGGCGCGAGCCATAACATATTTTCTATCATCTGATAATTTCACATCTGTAATAAGTCCCATATTCACGCTACGTACTTTGATCTGAGTTTTACCCGCAGTAATACCCTCAGCGTGTGGCATTCGAATAAATATCTCTTCTCCTTTCGCATTCTGATATTGATAAACCATCCAAATCCCAACAAACAATGCAATAAAAGGGAGTATCCAAATAGGTGATATTGAAGCACCTTGTTTAATATCTGCTGATTGTGTCATTCAATATCTCTTTGATTGTTATTTGAAAGCTGATTTTCTTTATCCCATAAAAGTCGGGGGTCAAATGCATGTGCAGCAAGCATAGATGTAACAACCATACCCGCAAAAAATATTGCACCTTTACCAGGAGTAATTGACATTAAGGCGCCTAATTGAACCAAGGCTACTAACACGGCGACTACAAATACATCTAACATTGACCATTTACCGATAAACTCAGTAACTTGATAGACTTTTGTATACTGATGCTGCGCAGTATAATCAATATCATTTTTATAGCTGACAACATAACATAAAAGACTTAATACAAATATTTTTGCTAAAGGAATAATAATACTGGCTATAAAAATAATAATTGCGATTGGATAAGAGCCCATTTTCCACAACGTCATTATTCCGCCAAGTATGGTAGCCGGTTCATCTTGATTTAAAACCCAAGTATGCATGATTGGGTAGAAATTCGCGGGTAAATAAAGCATTAAGGAAGTTACGAGTAAGGCGATTACTTTTTGAATACTCGATGGGGTTCTAAAAAAAGTATTACTATGGCAGCGACTGCATTGCGTATGACTCGTTAGTAGGTGACATATATGGCACGCCCTTAAATTATTATCTATTGCTCTTGAAGGGCTACAAATAATGGGGCTATTATCTGAATGTGAAATATGACGCCATAACTTTTTCTTATCTATTTGTGTTAAACACATTAAATAAAAAATAATAAAAGCAGAAAAAGCATAAAAACTTAAACCAAAACCGATGTCTGCAATAGACATTATTTTTACCATACTGATCAAAATGCCAATCAAAAAAATCTCTGACATAACCCAAGGGATCAACTTAAAGATTAATTTTAAAAGTTTAATAGAATATTTTCTTGGCAGTATTTTTAATAAACCGATATGTATTAATACAAAAAACACTAATAAAGTAAGTGGTAAGAAAATAATAGACACATCTATCAGAACCCCTAAAAAAGGGCTGTTATAAGCAAATAGTATTTTCCCAGCATCAAGCAGAGTGATTGTTTGAGTGATCCCTTGCTCACTAAAAGAAATAAAGGGATAAAAGAGTGCGCTCAATAGCATTATTATCGCACAGAGGCTCAGAGCAACAACTTTTTGCTCACTATTTTTTTTGCCAATATGTAGTTTACACTGACAATTTGGACAAGAAGCAACTTGATTTGGCTTTAATACATCTATAAAAATAAGCTGATCACAGTGATCACAGGCTAAATGTATTTGCATTTAAAATCAGTAAAAAGTTGTTTAATATGTATTCTCAATTTTTACTCAACAGATGTACCATGATATCAATATTATAATCTAATACAGGTAAAATAGTATAGCTGCTATATCTTTGTATTTTCAATCATTTGATCATTGATCTCGTGATATAAAGAAATTGCTTGAGAAAAAATTCTTGTATATTCAGGGTGATTTTTAACTTTAGGTAATAACTCATGAGCATCTTTAAATACTTGTTCTAAAAACACCAGCTCTAAATCACTTAATAATTCCCCCTTATCCACTTTATCTTTAAGGTTTCTTATAATGTGCAACCTTTGTTTATCAAAGCGCTCTAATGATAAAGTACACACTTTATCTTCATTGGTTGGATTCATCTCTTGTCCTTAAGTGATATAATTTTTATTAACGTAATTAAACATATCATAAATACGTTATACGTATATGATTCAACAACTATTCTTTTAATGCAAAGCTTTTCAATGTGCTGTCATCTGCACCTTCTATAAAATATCGTAATAGTTTATTATTTTTAAAATCTTCTACTGGCATAATATAAAATGGTAAAATAGAGTTGGCTTGAATTAAATCATATTGCATATTTTTTAAAAAATAATTAGCTGACTGGGTAAAAGCCGGCATAATAACGTTATCCTGAACAAATGACTCTAGCTGACTAAAAATAGCTTTTAAAACTGCTATATTCGTAAATATCATGCTTAGAACAATATCACGATTTAAACACCGACCTATTAAACAATGGCCAAGCAATACATCGTTATAACTTACTTTTATAATCTTTAAATCTAATCTTTCAAAATTATTAATTGTGTTACTTAAAGATTCATTGGTCAGATTTTCATGAGCCTGTGCTATTAGTTCTTTTTCAACTGTTTCCAGTTTCTCCCAAGACACTAATTCAACTTTATTATAGTGGTAGTCATAAATATTCTGAAACTTTTGATGTTGTAAGTCTAATGATTGAGCATGTTTAAGTTGATTTTTTTCTTCTGTATTTAATTTATAGCTTTGACCTAAAATATTAGCAATACACATACGCTTAATTAAAGGCGGTTCCTGTTTCGCACTTTCCCATTTACTTAAAATTGACTGAGATACAGCTTCAAACATAGGATGATTTAATGCTAACTCTTGTGAAAAATGATCTTGTGATAATTTCTGTTTTTTGCGATAAAAAGTAAGCGCTTGTGAAAAAGTGTCACGACAAAACTGCATTTATATTTCTCTTTATGTTGTTTTGATGATGTTTATTTGAGAACGCCATGATAACAACCACCATTATTCCTTAACCTTAACACATCAAAAATCAAGTGTGAAAACACGATTAAACTTTAGGAATATAGGAAAAAATGAAAAAATATTTATTATGTGCGTTAATTGCAACAAGCTCTTTTTCTACGATGGCAGAAATTGATCCATTTAGTTATTTAGATTTTCAGGCTGTCATGTCAGATGTTGAGCGACATGATACTGAGTTCACTGGAAAAATGGAGTTATCTCAATCTTTTGGTGAACACTTCTACGGAGGCTTTCAAGTAAGTGGCAATGATAGTTTAGATATTGCTACTTATGGCGCGACATTAGGTTTTCAACAACAAGTGTATGATGGAAAAAATAATAACCAATACTTATTTGCTGAATATACTTGGTTAGATACCAAAATTGAAGAGCAAGAATTCAGTGAAGATAAACTGGATTTTAACTCAAGTACTTATAAGTTAGGCTTAGCATCGACTTATGAAAACTTAAGTACTAAGGTTTATGTTGGCTATCAAGATGTGTATACCGATAAATTAGATAATAGCTGGGTCATGGGGGCAGAGGTTTATTATCAAGTTAGCGAAAAAGTCTCTTTTGGTGTCAATCTGCAAACAGATGGCCAGTTTGATATGGGACAAGTCGGTTTAGGTCTTAGAATGCGCTTTTAGATTTGTTTTTTCACGTAACCAAATGCGCTTTTAAGCTCATTTGGTTAAATTGGTCATCTAAACTTGTTAGTCATAGGCAAAGCAGATATGCCATGGGCAAATATACTGATTAAAACTGTTAAAACTATCACAGATAAAACATCTTCATGGCCCTCGGTGCCAATATCACCGATCACAATTAATAAATATAAAATTGAAGCAATCCCCCTAGGCCCAAACCACCCAATAAAGAGTTTACTATACATATTCACTTTAAATCCCATTAAGCATATTGCAACGGGTAACATTCTAATAACAGTTAGACTTAAAATTGCATATACAATGCTTGATAAATCCCAATAAGAAATAAATGCAGGTACTGCGACTAGACCAAAAATTAAAAATATAAATAAAGATAATAATTGCCCTTCAGCTTCTCCAAACTCTTGAATTCGGTCCCTAACTATCCGGTTATTTACAGATAAGGTTAACCCAGCAACAAAAGCAGCAATAAAGCCGTTACCTTGAACAGCTTCAGCAAAAGAAAATGCCAATATTGCCAAAGATAAGCAAGACAGCCGCTGAAATGTTGATTCCATCCAATTATTGGAGCATGCAAAGTCAATCGCTTTACCACCAAAATGGCCAATTATCACACCAAAAATTGGCCCTAAAGTAAGTTGCAAAATAATGTATTGCAACCAATTTTGATCGTTTGGTAACGCAGTTCCACCTTGTGCAAGTGCAGCGATGCAAATGAGAATTGGCGGTAAGACCATACCATCGTTTAGGCCACTTTCAATACTAATGCCTTGTTTTATTTCATCAGGTACAACTTCACTTTTTACAACTGCTTGCCCTAAAGCTGCATCGGTAGGAGATAAAATAAGCGCTAACAGTAAGATTGACCACACTCCCCATTCTGGAAAAATCAATATGCCAAAAAGGGAACCCAAAATGGCAGTTAAGGGCAAACCTATTAGTAATAAACGACCTGATATACCTGAAAGCGCATCTTTTAAGTGTGTTAATTTTAGTAACGAACCATCAACAAATAAAATGATAATTAAAGTCAACTCAGCTAGAAATTTCACCATTTGAGTGTCTGCTTTTATGTGAAATAAGCCTAGGCCAAATGAAGAAATCATAATACCAACGGCAACAAAAAACATAGGCGCTGTAAATATAGATCTAGCAGATAATTTAGAGACTAAACCAAATATAAAAATGAGAACTGATGTTAATATCAAAGCGTGATGGTCATGCATTTTTATTGCCTTTATGTCATATTTTTTAAATTTATTTGAAAACAACATAGCGGAGGTATTTCCGACACTCTACACTAGAAGCATAGTTTAACTAATAAATAAATTATCAAATTAATTGTTTTTAAAGGAAATATGTATGAAGAAATTATTACTTTGTGGATTTTTATCTTGTTTATCTCTGAATATAGCTGCTGCAACAACAATTGTTGAGGGCGTAGTCAAAAAATCAGAAGTGATCACAACCCAAGTTGGCTCTGATGGTAAACCTTTACTCGGTGCTGCAGTAGGTGTTGGTGTAGGTTCTGCCTTTGGTTCTGGCAGCGGGAAAGATGCAGCAAAAATAACCGGTGCTTTGTTAGGTGCCAGATCAGCTAGGAAAGCTAAAAAACAAACACTATATGGTTGGCGCTACATTGTTGAAGTTAAAGGAGAATTAGAAGTAGTAGATGCTTGGTGTATGCAACCAAACCAACAATGTAGTGGTATTATCAAAGATAAAAAAGTTTACATAGTTAATAACAATGAATTAGTTGTAAAACAATAAGCAGAACACTAATGTATTTATACTTGCCTAATTTTACACATTTTTTAAAAGGATATTTGTATGTTTTTAGACTATTTTGCACTATTTTTAGTCTGTTTTGTTTTCATCGCTGTTTTTTACGGAATTATTGTCATTCATGATATTCCATATGAAATAGCGGTACACCGAAACCACCCTCACCAAGATGCAATACATGTTGCGGGTTGGATTAGTTTATTTACTTTAGGTGTTATTTGGCCATTTTTATGGATATGGGCAACCTTATATCGTGAAGACAGAGGCTGGGGATTTAAAGAGCAGGTTAAAGAAAATAAATTTGAAAATCAGTTATCGGAACTGCAAAAAACAGTACAGCAATTACAGAAACAAATAGCTGATAAGGAGTAATACGATGGATCTGCTAATAATTTTAATTTACACCGCTATTTGTATTGTTATATTTAAGGTATTTAAAATTCCGTTAAACAAATGGTCTGTACCTACAGCAGTTTTAGGCGGTATTGTGCTCTTATCGGCAATTATTTTCACCATGAACTACAACCATCCTTATGCAAAATATGCAAAAGAAGTATTTGTTTCCGTTCCGATTGTGCCTCAAGTAACGGGCACAGTTAAATCTGTAGAAGTTGTGCCAAATCAGTTGGTACACAAGGGAGATCTTTTATTCACTCTTGAAAACACACAACAAAAAATTGCGTTAGCAAAAGCCGATGCCGCTTTGATTGAAGCTAAAAGTGGCGCATTACAAAAAAATGAAAGCTTGCTTGCTGCGGTTGCAAAAGTAGATAAAGCAAAAGCAAATAAAGAAAGAAGCAAAACGACTTATGATCGTTATCGTGATGGTCATATTAAAGGCGGTGTAAACTCACCATTTTCAGAGCAACAAGTTGATACCAAAAAGAAGTTATATGAAGCAGACAGTGCTGCACTTGAAGGGGCTCAAGCTGATGAAAGACGTACTAGGTTAGTAACTGAGTCAACAATCTTTGGTGAAAATACACAAGTAGCACAGTTAAAAGCTGCTAGAGATAAAGCTAAACTTGATTTAGAGCGTACTTTTGTTCGTGCACCATCAGATGGGTTTCCAACTCAGGTTGCTATTAGACCAGGCATAAGGGCAGCGAGTTTACCTCTGAGGCCAGTTATGACGTTTGTACCAAAAGAGAAACGTAGAATAGCAGGTCTTTTTTGGCAGAACTCTTTGCTAAGGTTAGAAACTGGCATTGATGCAGAAGTTATTTTAGATGCTGTACCAGGTCATGTATTTACAGGGAAAGTTGTTGAAATACTACCAGCCATGGCAGAAGGTGAAGTGCAAGCTAACGGTACATTAATTTCGTCAGGTTTAATAGCAAAACATGGGTTCGCCATCGCTATTATTGAATTAGATGAAGACTTAAACCAGTATAACTTACCACTTGGAGTACAAGGACAAGCGGCAACATTAAATTACGAACACGACATTATGCATGTATCAGCGATGCGCCGTATTTTATTACGTATGCTTGGCTGGTTGAAATATATCTACCCAGTGAAATAACCACAATGAGGATAGGCCCACTAATATTAAGCCTATCTTTAACCAAACATCCTTTTAGGACATATTATGATTAAAATGAAATCGATTTTATTATCAAGTTTAATGATGTTATTAACAGCATGTGCTACGCCAGGGCCAAGAGTTAATTTTGATAAAAATCCAAATGTTGATATTAGCACTGCAAAAACATTTGCATGGCTAAAAGAATCAAAAGCATTACATATTAGTGTCGGTTTTAACCCAATAACTAAAGCCCATATCGACAAAACAATTGAAGAAACATTAATCAAAAAAGGCTACATATTAGTGGGTGATGTAACAACAGCTGATTTAGCCATTTCATATACAGTCGGCAGTAGAAATAAAATACAAGTCGATAGCTACCCCGTAACATATCAAGGTGGGTTTGGTTGGGGCAGAGGATATTATGGTCGATATGGTAGTGTTGGGATCAGTTCAGAAACCCATGTACGCAATTACACCCAAGGTGAGTTGGCTATAGATTTTTATGATGTAAAATCGAAACAACCTGCTTGGCATGGTTGGGCAACTAAAAAAATAACGCAAGATGATAAAGAAGATATTGGGAAACTAATAAACCTTGTCGTTACTAACACATTAGCTAATTTTTAGTTTTCATATTTATAGCCTGGATCACAATTCAGGCTTTTATACGCCTCTATATTCATCTTAAATAAATCACCAATTTATCAGCTATTTATCAGCTATTTCTATCATAGCAACTATAATTAATTCAATGTTTGTTAGTTTGCTAAGGTTTTTTTATGTTAAAAAAATTCTTACTACCTATCCTTACTTTATTGTTTATTATTGCAGTTTTAGTTGCGGTTTTATTACCCAACATGCAACAAAATTCGATGATTTCACTCAGTGAACAAGATGCAATAAAAACTGTAAAACAAATTAAAACATTACGAGGTTATTACACAAAAAATGTAATAGTTAAAGCTAAAAAATTTGGTATGACGCCCCATTATGAGCATAAAGACAATCCGAATAGTATTCCATTACCTGCAACTTTAGTTCATGAATTAAGTGATATTTTTGAAAAAGATGGCACTTCATTTCAACTATTTAGTAAATATCCTTTTCCAAACCGTGCCAATCGTCAGTTAGATAATTTTCAATTAAAAGCATGGAATAAGTTGTCAGCAGATCCAAAAATAATCATTTCAGAAGAAACAATACTTAATGGAAAACCCGTTTTAAGAGTCGCACTTGCTGATACCATGCAAGCCCAAGGTTGTGTTGATTGTCATAATTCTCACCCGAGTTCACCAAAAGTTGATTGGCAATTAGGTGATGTGAGAGGTGTTTTAATGGTTAATAAACCGCTCTCAGACATTTATGCGCAAGCAACAACGGTTCGAATTGAAATCATTGTAATCACAGCATTAGTCATGTTATCAATTGGCTTAATCATGAGTTGGCTTTTTAATCGTATTGTTTTATCTCGCACTAATAGGCTAAATTCTTCATTATCATTGCTTGCACAAGGTAAAGGCGATTTAACCACTGAGCTTGAGATTGGCGAGCATGACCAAATTGGTGATGTTGCTGAAAATTCAATCTATTTTTGACAACTTTTAGAACATTAGTCATCAATATCATTGAAAATGCAGCAAAAGTTGAAGATGCAATCAATCAAGTAAAAATTGCTACAGAATCAATAGCAAATAAACTAAGCGATCAAGGTAATCAAACTCATGAAATAACTGATAATATACATAATGTGACATCTAGTATAAAAGATATTAGCCATAATACTGATATTGCTTCAGAAAATACCAAAGAAACTGATTCTGAAATCAAAGAAAGTACAGCCAATATGAAAGTCAGTGTGAATGATATTCAAAAGCTTTCAGGTAATATGAATGATACTGCAGATGTTATATCAAAATTGAGTAAACAAAGTGGTGAAATAGGCTCTGTACTTGATGTAATTAAAAATATTGCTGAACAAACAAATCTATTAGCATTAAATGCCGCAATAGAAGCAGCTAGAGCTGGAGAACAAGGGCGTGGGTTTGCCGTCGTGGCTGATGAAGTGAGAGCCCTTGCCAAAAGAACCCAAGATTCTATTTCTGCAATAGAAACAACAATAGCTTCATTACAAACGCTTGGTAAACAAGCTGTTGATAATGTGGATAGCAGTAATAGTACAACAGAGCATGCACAAGAGTACATTTACAAAGTTGCGGCCAGATTACAACATACTGAAGAACTCGAAAGCGCTGTTGCAAGATCTATAAAACAAATAGCATCAGCGATGGAGAAGCAATCTCAAATGTCTGTTGATATGGAGCACAGTATTGATCATTTAAATTATTCTTCTACTCAATCACTAAATGAATTACAAAGCATACTAGATAATTTGGATGACGTGTCTAAACAAGCCCATGCACTAACGGAGGAGTTAGCTAAATTTAAGGTTTAAGTGATGATTTGAATAATGACATAAAAATTAATAGATATAAAACTCTAATTTACTTTGCAGTATTATAAAAAACAGATAAGGTGGGCTTATAACAATAATAATTATAAGTTCAGCTATGCTACTAACAACAAAACTTTTTTATCGTAGTTATCATTATTCACTTAAACTATTTAGTTCAATTATTCCTTTCCCTAGGCCAATTTTATATCAAGGTGAGCATGCCTTAAACCAGTTGATTGAAAATATAAAATCAAATGAACAGCGTTCATTATTACTTGTTACAGATAAAGTATTAAAAGACCTTGGTTTATTAGAGCCTTTAATTACACTACTGAAGAAAAATAAAATAGCGCATACAATTTATAGTGATGTACAGCCAAATCCAACGATTGAAAATGTAGAAAGTGGTTTACGTGCTTATTTAAATTCTGACAGCCAAGCCATAATCGCGCTTGGTGGTGGTTCAGTAATGGATTGTGCGAAATTGATTGGTGCAAGAGTTGCCAAACCAAAAAAATCTGTTGCACAATTAAAAGGACTGTTTAAAGTTCTTAAAAAGTTACCCGATCTATATGCGATACCAACAACCGCAGGCACAGGATCAGAAACTACTATTGCTGCTGTTGTATCTGATCCTATAAACAAACAAAAATATGCTGTCACAGATCTGGTGCTTATGCCAAAAGCTGCGGTTTTACTGCCAGAATTGACTTTAAAATTGCCTGCCCAGATTACAGCCGCAACCGGCATGGATGCATTAACCCATGCAATAGAGGCTTATATCGGCGTCAACGGCAATAAATTCACAAATGATCGTGCTTTAAAAGCATGTAAACTGATTTTTGACAATTTACTGAATGTATATAAAGAAGGAGGAAATTTAACGCAAAGAAACAATATGTTATTAGCATCTTTCTACGCTGGCGAGGCTTTTACGCGTACATCTATTGGCTACGTACATGCCATTGCACATAATTTAGGTGGATTATATGGCACACCTCATGGACTCGCAAATGCAGTGACTTTACCTTACATACTTAAGTGGTACGATAATAAAGCGCATAAATCACTTGCTGAAATCGCTCGTTATTGCAACTTAGGAAATGAGTTTAAACTCCATTGCGATAAAGCCAATGCTTTAATTGAAACGATAGAGAATTTAAATAAACAGATGGGCCTACCAACAGGCTTGCCTGAATTAAGAGAATCAGATATCAGTATGCTTGCAACTAAAGCATTAAAAGAAGCGCATCCAGATTACCCTGTACCAAAATTTATGACTTTAATGCAATGTAAACAAGTTATCAGTAAGTTATTAGTTTAAATAAATAATTTGAAAGTTATTTCTGATAAATAGGGTCTATAATTTCTAGAGTAGATTTTTAGTTGTTATAAACCCAATTTAGAGGTGATTTTTCTTGATATACAAATTTAGTTTCATTAGTTTTTTATTGTTAAGTAGCCAAGTTTTAGCTAATCATATTACTGTGACAGTCTTAGATCCAACATTGGCAAAAATAGAAGGGGTGGTTGTGTATTTATCCCCTTTAGATAAATCCTCCATTAATTCTCTTACAACTCAAACTCTCATAATTTCTCAAAATAACAAGAAATTTACCCCTTATATTGCGGTTTTACAAAAAGGTCAAAAAATAAAATTTAAAAACCAAGACGATGTTACTCACCACATTTACTCTGTATCAGGTAAAAACCGTTTTGATTTCAAAGTCAAAGCAGGGGAGCATAATAACAACATTGATATAAGTGCAGTAGGGGAAGTTGCTATGGGATGCAATATACACGATTGGATGAGTGGATATGTACTAGTTGTTGATACACCTTATTTTAATAAAACTACATCAACTGGTATCAGTAACTTTGAAAATATACCTTCAGGTAATTATAAACTAACCATATGGCACCCACAGTTAGACATCAATAATAATGAATTTATAACAGATGTATTGATACAAAAAACGCAAAATATTAAAATCACATTGCCTAAATCGCTTCTTCCTATACCCGTTCAACAAAATCAAGATGAATTTGATTTCCTAGAAGGATACTAGTTTGATGAAAGTTTCTTTTATGAAAAGTTTGCAAAGCCGTATTTTTATCTTATTTATCTTCTTGCTTTTATGTATTCAAATGATGTCTTTTTATTCAACATATCAAGCAAAACAAAATTCTGAAACCGTTCAACTCAATAATAAAATAGAAACCGCAAAACAAGTTTTTGAAACACAACTCAACAACAGAAATTATTACCTAAATGCATTTGCTGAAACAGCAGCAAAAGATTATGGCTTAAAAAATGTATTTACCGAAGATAGAAAAAGCTTTTTGTTAGCACTTAATAACCACAGAAAAAGAATTAATGCAGATTTAGCCATATCTATTAAATCCGATGGTGAAATTACTGGTCAATTAGTTACTTATTATAAAAATAATCATAAAAAAGTAAAAGTAGGCTCAGAGCAAGGAAAATCATTTAATAATTTTGAAATTTTTACTCAAACAGACACAACTGAGCTTTATTATTTAGATGCTAAAATATATCAATTAAGCTTAGCACCATTAAAAAGTGGCAGCAGAATAATAGGCTGGGTCGGATTTGGCTATATAATAGATCATAATTTGGCAAATGAACTAGCAGAATTAACAGGTGTTAATATCAGTTTTTTGCTTGAAGATCCTGCGATAAATAACACTAAAGAAGTGGTTAGCTCTCACTCAACAGATGAAAAAAAATATGATCTTAAATCCATTCAATCTATAAACGCTGGCATTGATATTAATTATATTTCAAGTCACTTTAGATTAGGTGAAGTTAATAGTTCAAACCTGACGGCATTAATGTTTCAGTCTAAAGTATCAGTGCTTAAGAATATTCAGGCAGACTGGCAGGAATTCCTCATAATATTCATGTTTGAACTTGTATTATCTCTTTTTGGTGCATATTTGATTTCTGCGGGCATTACCCGTCCAATCAAACAATTAATTCATCAAATAAAACATATTGGCCAGGGGAAATATGATCATGATGTTGAGATTGATGCCTCACATGAATTGACTCAATTAGCTGATGAATTTAATCAGATGAAAGATGCCGTAGTCGCACGAGAGCAGTTGATCAGACATCAAGCATATCATGATTCAATTACTGATTTACCAAATAGAAACTACCTTGCAGAGCGATTAGTAGAATATAAAAACAAGGAAACCGGCTTTATCATTCTTCAAATCAATATTAGAAGAATAAAAGAAATAAACGATACTTTAGGCCATAAAGTTGGAGATAAGGTCATTATTGAGTTTTCTAACCGGCTTAAAGAATTTAGCCTTGAAGACGAATTATTTCATCTAGGGGCTGATGAATTTGTACTCATAAGCCAAAAGTTAAATATTGAAAACACCATTTCACAGTTATCAGTTAGTTTAGACCCTTTGTTTAACCATGAAAGTTTAAATCTGCATTTACAATATTGTATCGGCATTGCGCAATATCCTGAGCATCAAACAGATGATATTACCGATCTATTAAAGAAAACAGATATCGCTTTACAATACGCTAAAAAACATAATCGCATCTATCAAACTTATGATCGTCAATTTGACTTTAATACAGTAGAACGCCTTCATTTAATTAATAGTTTAAAAACTGCAATAGAACAAAACCAATTAGTATTGCATTATCAACCTAAAGTGTCTTTGTCATCAATGCAAATTAGCCATGTTGAGGCTCTCGTACGTTGGGAACATCCTATAAATGGATTAATTCCACCAGATTCATTTATCAGTATTGCAGAGCAAACAGGCCAGATGGATGCATTAACCCGATGGGTGACTAAAGAAGCCGTTGAGCAATATTTAAAATGGCAAAAACTTAATATTAATATCAAAATTGCCATTAATATTTCTGCTGAAAATTTAAAAGACAAATCTTATAGCGACTATGTCATAGCATTGAAAGAAGATAATAATATTGCAGATTATGAAATCACTTTAGAAGTCACTGAAGATGCTGTTTTATCTGATCCACAGCAAGCAACTGAAATTTTATCATATTTAAAATCTCATGGCTTTAAACTCTCTATAGATGATTATGGCACTGGCTATTCTTCATTAGCTCAACTAAAGCAGCTGCCTGTACAAGAGTTAAAAATTGATAAATCATTTGTTCAACAATTAATGCAAAACAAAGACGATCAAATCATTGTCCGTTCGACAATTGAGTTAGCACATAATATGGGTTTAACTGTTGTTGCTGAAGGCATTGAAGATGAAAGAACACTCCTTTGGTTACAAAAACATAATTGTGAATTAGCCCAAGGGTATTTTATTAGTCGCCCAATCAAAGCAGATTTATTTCAAACATGGTTAAAAGATTGCCCATTCACAACTGCTAAGGAAGGTAAATGGTTAAAATTATAGTTTCTACATTTGCACTACTTAGTATCAATACTTTTGCTATTGAACATGAAGTTAAAGGCGTTATTGATGCAAGACTTATATCAGTGTCTGACGATAGCACAAGTTATTTAGAAGGGGGTTATGGTAAGTATAATTATAGTACTGATACACAGTTATCTTTATCACAACTTGGTTTGCAATACGCTGTGAAATGGGAGAATAATGTCGCTTTGCATGTTGTTGCTAATGCATATCTAGATGGCGTTAATGACGGGGTAGGGTTAACTGAGGCATTTATATCTTATAAAAGCTTACCAAATCAAACTGGCTGGCGTATAAAGTCAAAAGCGGGCATTTTCTATCCCAAAATTTCATTAGAAAATATCGCAACGGCTTGGTCTACACCTTATACATTAACAAGTTCAAGTTTAAACAACTGGGTAGGGGAGGAATTAAGACACTCTGGCGTGCAAATTTCATTAGATAAACTCGGAAAATTCACCAAATCTTCTCATAACTTTTCTTTAGATTTGGCCTTATTTCAAAATAATGATACTACTGGCGCCATGTTATCTTGGCATGGCTGGACGATAGGCAATAGACAAACATTGTTGCATGAAAAGTTAGTTGTGCAACCTTTTGCAGCGCGTGAATCAACTTTGAGTGCTCAAGCGGCTAATTCTGACCCCTTTCTTGAGCTTGATAACCGATGGGGCGCACATTTAACTTCAAACTGGAAGTACAGTAATTATTTAACTGTATCAGGTGGCATTTATGATAATAATGCAGATGCAAGTATTGTTAAGTCAGGTCAATATACTTGGGATACAAATTTTGAACACCTTGGCATCAAGTATAACTTCAATAAACAGCTTCAGTTCCTTATGCAATATATGACTGGCAGTACATTTATGCAGTCACCTTATGGTGATAAAGTTGTTGAAAATGATTTCAATAATGGTTTTATCTTATTACGATACCTTCAGGATCATAATCAATATGCCTTAAGAGTAGAAGAATTTGAAGTGAAAGATTTGGACGCTACTGTCGGTGATAATAATAATGAATATGGAAAAAGCATCACGTTAAGTTATCGATATAGATTAAATAAAAGAAGTTTTTTTCATACTGAATATAATTGGATTAACTCATCAAGACCCGCACGCTGGTATTTAAAGCAGGATATAGATTTGATAGAAAACCAATTTCAGCTCGCTTTTAGACATTATTTTTAATATTAAGAGTGAGCGTAAAGAAATACTATTTAAAACAAAAGGAGCTTATTAAGCTCCTTTTATAATATATCGAAAAATAAGGTTTATTCTACGATTTTTGCTACTGTGTGTTCGATTGTAAGTTTAAACTCAGTATCGTCACAGTTTTCAGTATTACAATCTTTTTCTTCTAAAACGATAATGTAGTTACCATCTTCATTAAAGTCTTGCTCAGGTGCAGTTATTAAACTTCTAAGCTGGCCATCATCATCAAAAACAACTTGAATAGTATAAGTTTCATTATCGATAGATAATGATTTATGTTCATATTTTGTAATGTTCTTAGCATAAGTATTTGTATCTTCGATACTTTCACCAGATTTAGTAAAGAACACATCAAGCTGGTTCATTTCGATACCATTTGAAGAGTCGATTAAGTTCATGATTTGGATATCATGAGATACTGAATTTGGAGATAAGTTTTCAGTAATAGACTTCATACTAGGCTTAGTTCTATCATCATCTTGATAAACAACTGCCGCTAAACTTTCTTCTCGGTCCAGCGTAATTAAGTACTTCTCGATAATCACATCACCAGTTGTTTCATCAGTCATACTAATGCTGTAATCGCCAGGCGCTAGTTTTACATAATCAGAAAAACTGTCAGCAGAAATAGGCGCAGTACTATTATCTAAATTAGTCGCAGTGAAAGTGACACTTTCATATTGATTTAACGAATTATAAAAATGAATTTGACCTTGTGCGTCTTCATGTTTTAAAGCGGTAACATTATTACTATCAGATACTAAATCAACAGCAATGCTATCATCTACAACGCTGTAACCATCACGGATAATTGCTAAATAGCTAGTACCATCGTATAAAGACGTTTCAGTTGAACGGAAAATAACTTCATCTTCACCTGCTTTAGTCACATAGATGCTAAAGCTGCCTTCAGTGTAATTTACAAAGTCACTTGCTGATAATTTTGCAGTTGTCGTAATAAAATCAGCCTCAGTAAAATCAGCATCTTCTTTTGCTAGGTATACATCAAAATTTACATCTGAGCCAACAGTACTTATGAATGCTAAACTAAATAAATTATCATCAGCATCTGCTTCATCAACATCATCAATTGTAACTTCAGTAAATGTAGGTGCTTCAAAGTCGCCTGACATGATCATAAGTTGTTTTTGATCTGAGCGAACTTTTACATCTTGTTCAAAGATAGATTTATAATCACCATCATCATTTTGGTACTCGTAGCTTACTTCATAAGTATCAGGTTGATAGCTGTGACGTGTAGATACTTCACCAAACTCACCGCCAGTTCTTACAATATCATCAACAACTAAAGTAGTAAGTGGACTATTGTATGACCCATTATAGAATTGAACATAACCATTATTGTTTGAGCTACTTGAACTACTACCACAGCCAGCTAAAGCAAGTCCGACTAGTGCTGGTATTGCAAGTTTTTTAGTTTGGTATAATTTCATTTTTTAGATCCTGTTATCTATCAATTGGCGACAGTATGCCATGCTAAAATTGAAAAAATTACCAACTTTACCAATTATTACCATTGATAACTTATGGTTACAAACGTGACAAAAACTCACAATTGCACAAGGGTTTAAGCAGGATTAAAGCAATAATATTCAGCTTAGATACAGTTTCAAATATGAAAGGATAGCCCTAAAAATTAGGGCTTATTAATTAGAGGCTTTTCTTTGGTGGTAGTGCGACGTTGGCAAATATTATTCCAGCAATTAAAGACATAAAAATAATGAAAGTTTGCTGTCCTATATGTTCAGTATGTAAAAAATCTTGACCAGACATCAGTGCGTTTAAACCAATATAAGTTTTACTTCCTGGTACCAATACAATTAGCCCTTGCATAGATACAATACAAGCAGGTGCATTTGCAATTCGGGTAAATAAATTACTATATATTCCTACTGCAAAAGCACCAACAAAAGCACCTAAAGTGAAATCTAAATATATCGCACCTAAATAACTGGCACCAAATGCAATGAAACCTGAGGCTATTGACCAAGTTGCATGTTTTGCTTTAGTTTTAAATATTATGATTAAGCTTGTACATAATGCAGCTATAGCCACCCAAGCAGTCCACTTTTCAAGTGGTACAGGTGCGATAAACTCAGCTTGACCAAATAGCGCAAAACCTAATGCCATGCCTAAAAATGCACCGAAATATAGCTTAAATAGCAGCATGATTGCATCCATGATCCGAGCTGTACCAGAGACCAGATGTCTTGCTGAAAGTTCAGCTAATCCAAGTGTTAAAGCGAGACCCGGAATGAACACAATAATAGCAGAGAGGATCACAAGCCTTATATTAATTCCAGGGTCGATATATACACTGATAGCACAAGCAATTAATGCTGATACAACAGCGACTAAAGGCTCTAACATATGGGCAACGCCTTTTGAGCGCTCAGACCATAAAACAAAAATATAAACAACTAAACTGATAATCGCAGACCAAAAAGCATCATTCCAGCTGGTGCCCATCAGCATAGCAAAAGCACCTCCAGACATTGAAAATGCTAAACCTGTGGCTACTTTACTGTATGGATTTGGTAAATCGTTTATATAGTCTAATCTTTGATCCGCTTCTTCTAAAGTTCTTGTGCCGTTAGATAATTCATCAACCAATTCGTCTGTACGGGACAATGAGCCTAAATCAAGTTCACCAGGGGCGACACGTGCTGCATGAGTATATTCATTTTCATGACCTTCACTCCAAATAACGAAAGTTAAAGCGGTAGGAGTGATAATAAATGAAGACTTTAATCCAAATGAGCTGGCTACATTGAGTAAGTGTGCTTCTAATCTGTACGCTGGCGTACCATATTTGTGAAGCATCTTTCCAAGTTTTACTATAAATTTTCTTTTCTGAGTAAAAGTCGCGTTGTTCAAAATTCAATCCACAAAGAAGTATACATAAACTATAGCTAAAATATTTATATAAAAGCGATAGGTAATTATATTAATAGCTTAAATACTAATAGGCTATTTTATGTAAGCATTTTTTAATGAACACATTTTATAATAAAACATGTTCATAATTTTAGGTGGATTGTAAATTGAAAAAAAAATCTGTCACGCTTTATTTCACATTTTTTATTTGTTTTTCGCTTCAATCCACTGAGCCATATATTTTGTACTGCTCATAGTATGATGTTTTAACATAGCACCCGTAAAATTACCAAGTCTATGGCAAGTTAATCCATTGATGGTACAACCAATTTTCTCAACAAGCTGTTGGCCTAAAAGTTCACCATTATATCTATTTTTTAATAGAGGAGAAGCAGCCTGACTAGCCGAATTCCATAATGCTTCATTCTCATAAAGTTTAACTGCTTGTTTCACGAATTCATTAATATCATTCTGAATGTCTCCTGGCCATTGTTCATTATCATACATGCCCTCAGCACCAATATCCGTAGTGATATTTGGCGTGCCAACAGTCATAGCATCTAATAATTTACCTTTTATCCCTGCACCAAATCTAAGCGGTGCTAAGCAAATCTTTGCTTCTTGCATTACTTCAAGTGCATCATCAGCCCAACCTTTAATATTAAAACCCATTTTTGGATTATTGAGGGCGGTTGCTTTTGGTGGTGGATAAGAGCCATAAATATTTAATTGTGCATCTGGTATGTGTTTACGGATCAGGGGCCATATTTTTTGTAAAAATAATACTGCATCCCAATTAGGTGCATGACGAAAGTTTCCGATTGTCATAAATCCAGAGCGTTCGTTAAAGGCTTTTGTTTTACTGGGTATTTTATTTAAATCAAGCATAAAGGGTAAATAATGCAAAACGTTACAAGGGATATTAAATGTATCTTTAAGCAACTTCATTTCAAAACTTGATATTATTAAAGAGATATCACACCTTAAAATTGCAGCGATTTCTCTTTTCGCAATATCGCTTTGCAAGTCAGTTAGTGTCATTGCACGCTCTTTTTTATGAGCTTGATGTCGCGCATTTCTTAAACATTGTAAATCTTCCGTATCTAATATCTTTAATGCATCAGGACAAAACTTATCAATTCTCCAGCCAAATTGTTCTTCCATCATAAAACGGTCAAACATTACGATATCTGGAGATAATGTTTGAATATACTCATCAAAACTTGAGCAATTTAATGCTATTTCTTTACTTGAAATCCCTTCAAGTTCTAAATCTATCATATGCTCTGTTTTTTGAGCGGGCGTTGCAAATTCAACTTGCCAATCTTGCTTTATGAATAACCTCAAAATTGATAGCATATGGCTACCAGCAGCTGATGAGTTTGGTTCAGGCCAAACATAACCGATCACAAGTACTTTTTTCATTACAGAATTCTTCTTACATAAAATAGGATAAAAGTTCAATCTAGATAAAATTGACTAATATATAACAAAAGCTTAAAAACAGATAACTAAGCTTTATACCTAACATCATAGGTATTATAAAAAGAAGATAATAACAGGAAATCAAAACTTTTAGACACAGTATTTTATGTTTACAGTTTTAATTTATTTGTTCATAAAGCTCTGAGTACTTAGTTCTATGGAGGTTAAATAAAAACTTTCTCAAACAGTCTCTGCCTTGCGCGACATTCTTAAATCTTCCCGCGATGATATTATTCTCAGATCTTACTGATTCTAAGGCTAATTTTACTTGCCGCTGATCAGGTAAATGCATCTCAAGCTCTTTACCTTCGAATAGTTTATTAGCGCTCGTTATACAGTTTGCCCGCATTGTGATGCCAGAACTTGATAAGGACAAAATTTCTACTTGTTGCTTAGTGCCTTTATTATGTAGTGAAACATTTTGTGGGGAGTTTACACGCCAGCTACGATCAATACCTTGCATATCCATAATTTCAGGCGTACCAAGTATTGGCGTGAATTCATTATCTTGATTTTTTTTGATTGTTAAAGGGAACCATAATTGATAATGGCTTATTTGTGCTAATAAGGTCAGCTTGGCATTGCCTAGTATATCAGCGACATTTTTAGGAATGCTTGTTTCAACAGTTAAATTATGCTCATTTGCAATCGTTTTGTCAGTTTCAGTTTCTGATGTAAAGACATGCTGAAAAAAGTCGAGCTCTTCGGTAGAAAAATCCATATTGACTTACCATATTGTTTTTATAATTATTTTTATGCTCGAATTATATACAATTTAACAAAGTAGTCAATTTGCCCCTTAGTAGGGACAAATTAAATTAATGAATTATTCTTTTAAATCCACATTTTCTTTATTCATCTGACAAAACAGGATCCGCGATTTTAGTGATTCTATTGCAATTTGGCTTATCACAAAATTGATAAATATGAGGGCAGACAAAGCCAATTGAATTGGACCATGCTGCATACCAAGTTTTGAATCATAAATGGCTAAGCCAAATAATAAAAAAAGAACAACTAAGAATACTTTCAATAGCTGATTTGTATAAAAAGTTAATATACCTTCTTTTTTGATATCTTTTTTAATAAACACAGAACAAAAATATGGAATAACTTTTACTTTGAATCCAGATTTCTTTTCTACAAAGTTCTCATTCATCAGTGTTAATTGATCACGTAATGCATCAATCACTAAAATACCTATCGAGTTAGTTTTTTGATTTTGGATTGTAATCAAATACAATTAAAAAATCACTCTATAAGTAAACTGTTATTTTATTATTTTTATCCATTGCCCAGATAATGGCTCTCCTCGCGGATATTGACCATTTATCAAGCGTAATTGCTGCTCTCCATAAAGTCCTATCTTTAATTGCTTAGCAAGTAATGAGTACTTAGTTTGATCATTTGCTTTAACATAATGAATGATTTTAGATTTCTTATTGGTATTTTGAACCCTATGGGGCTTGAAGCTATGAATACTTTTCAAGAAGATACTATCGTAGTCTATCTCTGGGTCTATATCATTCACTGTGGATATTAACGTATACGCGCGTCCACCTTGAAAAATAGTCGCTACTCTTTGATCTGTTTTACCATTAGCACCTTCAATAATACCTGTATGGCCAATTAATCCATTTTGTTTAAAGTCTTCAGAGCGTTTTAACATAGATACTTTAGTTTGATTTCTTAAATGTGCTGCTGGAGATACGCCTTTTAACCTCTTGGAAACCAGCAATTGTATTTGGGCTGATTTATTTTTAGGTTCGCTTATAATTGCTTTTCTGGTGTTAGTAACTTGCCAATCTACAGGAAATAATAGCGAAAAACCCAACTTTTCATGTATATATCTGTTTTTCTCAACAGGTTGTTTTTTTAAAAGGGCGCTGTAATTAACACCGTAAATCATGCCTTCTGTTTTTTCTCTATATACTTGTTCATTAATTTTTTTATTATCATTTGATTTAAGCGTACCAGCTTTTGAAATGACCTCTTTTAATCGAATATCATTTCTTGGGTGAGTGGAAAATACACCATGATAGCTTTTATTCTTTTTACCTTCTTCTTTAGCTCTGTACCTCGCAAACTTCTCTTGATCTTTTAAAACACCGATTGTTTCAACCATAGCATGGGGATCATAACCACTATTAAATAAATATTCAGCACCTAAACCATCAGCTTCTAGCTCCATTTCTCTCCCATAACCTTTAACTGCAGCGGTTCCCCAAAGGTTTGTAACATCACCAATGGCTGCACTACCTGTTGTAAATACAGATAATACAGATAATACACTTGCTCCTTTTCTTGCTGAGTCTTGCCTAACGACATGCCTAGCCGTCACATGTCCGACTTCATGTGCTAATACGGCAGCAAGTTGTGCTTCTGAATCTAAATAGCTCAATAAACCTCTATTGATGTATATATAACCCCCAGGCAGTGCAAAAGCATTAATATCGGGCGCATCAATGATAGTAAAATGATATTTAATATCTTTTCTGTGGCTATTTTTAACAATTTTTTGACCTATACTGTCTACATATTCGGCTAACTTTTCATCCTGATAAATCGGCATAGATTTTATCAACTTTTCATGCATTTCTTTGCCCATTTCAATTTCTGAGCTTTCAGACATCATTACGATATCTGGCGTGCCAGTGGCTGGATTTATTGAACAAGCCATCATTAATAAAATAGGGAGCAAAATCATAAATCTGACTATAGTCATAAGCAATATATTCATAAAAACTCCCATTTAGCCCTGTGTATTATTGAAAAAGTGCTTTAATTGCACAGCCATACCTTTACAGGCATCAGCTTGTACTTGTGCGATAATTGGGATGGGAATAACAACAGCAGGCATATAGGATGTACCATCTGCTTCGCTGCTAATTTTGCCTATCAGTTTTTTCTTTTTATAATCCCAGATTGAAGCTTCATATTCAGCTTTTTTATCCCAAGTGCCAAATCCAAAACACCCTAAGCCACCACCACCTAAGCTACAGGTGATACTGCCACTACTTCGGGTCGTTTCTGTATTACCATCAACCCAAATAATGTAGTGAACATTAAAATCGTTAAATTTTTCAGATACTGCATCATAGGTTAGTAAACGTTGTAAATCTCTCACTCTCAATGGGGCAGTACGGGGCTCAAACCAAGGATATAAATTATCAACAAATGTTTGTTCTGGGATCACATTCAGCTGATTTTCACCTTTTGCTAAAATCTTGCCTATGCAAGAAATAAGCTCAGGCTCAGTTTCATAATCACTGCTAGTTCTTCTACCAATAACAACAATCGACTCGCCTTCTACTAATTCAGTAGAGGCATGTTGAACTTCTTCTATGGTCACAGTAGTACAACCAAATAAAATAAAAAAAAGGCTAAATACACACGCATAAGATAGTTTGATCATCATAATTACCTTTAGTATTGAGCAATTGAAAATAAAGTGCTTATAAATTAAGCATAGCTTCTATTATTTAAATTCACCATTTCATGATTATTTATTTGCGTGTTTCTTTAACCAGTTATTTATTTCAGGTATATGACTGAATTTAAGCGTTAAACCTGCGCCTGCATCCCTTAATGCGATAACCATAGCCTCGTTTAACGCACTTTCTTGAGTTTGCATAAATGCGGTAGGAGTTTTACCATAAGCTGTTAATATCCAATCTGCTAATAACTGGCCTTGGTTATCATATACCTTCATATTATATTTGATCCAAACCTCAAACATATTTAGCTTAGTTTCTTCTGGTACGTTATATTGCAACTCATCAACATGGGGTTTAAAAAATATATCAATGGGGTTATTTGGTTTACTTTCAAGATCTGGCACACTAACAACATCAGAGAACATAGCAGGCAATACTGTGTTAAATAAGGCTAACTGAGCATCGCCGACTTCAATTTCCCATTCTTCTCGTTTTTCATCTTTTTCATTATATTGATATGCCTTAAACTCTTTGTCATAAATCACCCCTAAAGTGTAAGGTAGTTTATTAACGACGGGGGTAGGGAATTCCCCCTCTACTGTTAAAGTGCTTTTACATCCTGTAAAAACAAACAAAACTAGAATAAAAGAGATGAATTTTATAATATTAAATATCATTAACATGTCCTTTTTATAAAAATTAAGCGTTATTATCTATTTGTAATCATTTAGCCCAACAAAAGTACCGCCATTTCTATATGTTAGTTCTCGCATTAAGGTTGCAAATCGAATGCCTGTTGTTTGTAAATGAGTTGGTCGCATAAATTGAACAGGAAAACCAACCGCGTGTATTCTTACCAATCTTTCGTTATCCTTATTTACTTTGTTTATTCGCTCTATGGTACCCAGTACTGTTTGAATTGAACGTCCAGAAAATTCATCACCCATGACGTACAAACTAATTTTTTTATCTTGAGTAAAAAAAGTACTAATCGCCTTTTGAATGCCTTCAACTGGACTACTGTTACTAAAGGGGTTCCATGTTCTTAACCGTTTTATGATTGCCTCTCTACGTCCTGGTGTATCGGGGATCCACTTCCTTCTATAATTTGTGAACATATATTTACCCATATCATTCATAATTTGAATGCCTTTGACTTTAGGGTATATATCCAATGTTGCGATAATTTCTTCTAATAATCTTTGCCAACCATAGTTATACATACTGCCGGATGTATCTATAATGAAAACTAAATATTCACTATCAACTGGGATCCCCCCAATTAAGTTATTTTTATTCTGATAATTTGCACCTAACAAACGGGTCATTTCATCCGAAAGCGATTGCAGCGCAATGGCTAGTTTCCCTTTTTCTTTCTGCATGTAAGTTGCAGCTTTTGAAGTTTGGGCGTATTGGGCTTCAATGGTCGCGAGCTTTGTACGTAAAATAGCAATGCGCTTTTTTTCGTTGTCAATTTGTTCATGTTTGGCCGTTAAATTCCGATTAAAAATGGTTGTTTCGCCTCTAATACTAAATAAGGTTTTTTGTAGGTTTTCAACTTGGGCATCTAAATTAACTGCTGACTTTTCAAGTACAATTGGCTGTACAGTTTTAGTGATCATTAACAGTAAAATGATGGCACCAAAGCCACAACAAATCACATCTAAAAATGCAATACTTGATTCTTGTTGTATCCTTTTATTTCTTGCCATAAAAACTCCTAGGGCCAATCTTGTGAAGGGCTCATAAATGAACCTGAAGTATATTGTGCAAGTTTCCAAAATGCAGAAGCAGCCATAGGATCACCTTCCATTGGCCAGAGTAAAACATTAACAGGAATACCTTCAGGCAAACTATTTACTGCTTTTTCAAATAACGCTTCTCTTTGAGGGCCTGTGATCGTGGTCGCATTTTTATCCGTGGTATTACTCTGAGTTGGTAAACCATCGGTAATTAACAAAATATTATCGGGTAGGGGATCTAAGTAATTAACCACCTGAAATGCTTTTTCTAGATTTGTACCGCCAGTAGGCGTTGTTGTTCTCAGGTTTTTAATACTAGAGTTTAGAGTCTCTTTATCCGATATATAATGCCATTTGTGAATACTGTCTTTAAATGCCGCAGACACATCTGTATTAAAAGCATAAATTTGATATTGGCTTTGAACAGGAAATTTAGCGATTAACCATTCAACGGCTAAAATGGCACGCGTCCATTTTGAAGATGCTCTTTTTGCTTCATCTGGCATATATTTTTTTCGAATGATATTTACAATCGAGTTATCTAACATACTTGCGGAGGTATCTATTAAAATTAAGGTTCTGGCACCACTGAGCTTTAGGCCTGTTAAATATTGTCTATTTCCTTGTCCGGCAAAGTCTCTGGCGTCATTCCCTTTAGCTTGTTCATCTTCAAGTTTTTCTTTTTCAAGCATCAGGGTTTTTATTTTATTCTTTAAATCTAATAATTGTTGATCGTCATCGGGTATATCTAGTTGTGTTACTTTATTATTTATTGCATCAATTTCATCATTAATCCTACGGGCTAAACCACTGGTTTCCACCAAAGTTTGATCTAAAGTTGAAATTGTATTTTTTAGTTTTACTAAATTTTTATCTCCTTCTAAAATTTCTTCTTCTAATAAATTAACTTCAGCCTTTAAAGTAATGTTTTGTGCATCAACAACAGTATCAACATCGTGTTTAATAATTAAAAAAACTAAGATCACAGCACCAAAACCGCAAGACATAATATCAAGAAATGATAAGCTAAAAGTTGTAAACTGGCGCTTTTTTGTCATAGATTAAAACTCCTCTTCAACAGTAATTAATTCGAAATTAAAGTTATCGGAAATTGAAATTATGTCTGCATTGTTTAAAAGAATATTATCTTTAACGGATGCACCATTGACAGTTAAGCTTTTTGCTCTAATTGCAGTTAAGGTGATTTTGTTACCATTGGGAGTCAAAACTGCAAATGATTCGGATGTTTGATGTCGACTAAATGGGTGTATGGTCTTTTTATCATTAGGATTGTTTAAATACACAGGTTTATTTTTAAATGCCACACTTAAATGATTAAATACAATATGTGTGGCATGATTGATATTTATAACGTTATCTTGTTGGTATCGTTTTAGAGTCGGGATTTGTTCCAATAAACACACGCCAGATTGCTGTTTAATAAAAGGTAGTAGGTTTTGTATCAAGGCGAATATAGAAGGTTTTTTTAATCGTTTACCGTCATTTTTATACTGAGTATTAGCAATTAAATTATAAAAGTCATGTGTAAAATATAATGGAGCGTCTTTGGGTTTATTTTCAAATAGAACACTAAAAAATTCAGCTATTTTTTCTAATAAATCCTGAGTTTCTAGATTAATTGATTTTTCATTAATAGATATATCAGTATCTGCTAATTGTCCTGTATTTGATAACTTAATAAGCAATGTATAAATTTGGTTAAATAAGCTTTGTTCAGTGCGAGCACTATGAAAAGCATCAAAACGGTTATGTTTAATAAATTTTTGGTTGCACCAGTTTGATATATACCAAACTAACTCAATAAACCCTAATTCATGAAATATATTTTGCTCATTGAGTTTAATTGTCTTGCTAATGGTCAAATTCGATAAATTACAATTGTGTAACCCTAATTGGCCAATAGTATAATCACCCATATAATCAACAGCTTCAATATTTATTACATCTTGATTTATCAATGCTAATGTATTTAAATTACAACTTTGGGCTAAACCTAATAACAATGATAATTCTTGCTCTTTGTAATAAGATGGCGTGATGAAAACAACTGGAATATTTGAATCATATTTTTCAGTAATCTTTAAAAGCTGCTGATACGCTAAATCTGCAAAATGCCTAATACTGTCATTTTTACAGTTAATTTCTTCATAGCCTAAACGTTGCCAAAAATGAGAATAAAAGTCATCAGGAGATAATTTGATATAAGGTAAAGCATCTTCACCAAATATAATCTTATCTTTTGAGGTATATGCATAAGCTCTTGACTCTGAGCTTGAGTGACTATCATGGACTATAAGTTGAAAGTCATTAGCTTCGATAACAATAAAATCCATTTAGCACTCCTCTGAACCATCAATTTTTAAGTGATTTAACAGATTTTCATCACAATAATCTTGTGTATTTTGTACATGCCGTTCTTGAAATAGTTGCAATTGATGAGTGAAAAACATGATAAATATACTGATCACTAAAGCGATAAAGGTTGAGTTAAATGCCACACCTAGGCTATTGGTTACCCCTATAATATCGCCTTCAACAGCTTTATGCGCTTGACCTAATGCTTCACCTATTCCTCGTACAGTACCAATAAATCCAATAGAGGGAATTGCCCAAGAAATATATCTGACCATTGCTAATTCACTATCTAATCTATCAGCTTCTGAATCACAGGTATCTTTTATAGCGGTCGCAACTGCTGCGATATTTTCTGTGGCTATAAATCGCTTTAGTGCAATTAAAATTGTGCGTGGTAATAACAATACCTGTTTGTCTTTTGACAGGTTTTCAATTGGACGGCATAAACTATTGGCATCTTCTGGCAAAACCTTGGTACCTTGTTGAATGTTTAATACTGAAAAATTTAGCATTGAAGTTTCATTAACAGTTTTTTTTGCTTTAAATGCCATGATCATCAATACCCAAAACATTAATATAAAACAGGTTTCTTGTTCATAATCTTTTAGCACTATATAAAGGGATCTTTGAGTACTAATTTCACTACCAGCTTGTTGCTGTGCTTCTTGCTGTTGTAAAAGCGCTTCTGCATTGGGTCTGATCACAGCAACATACACTGCATGTACAATTAAAATTGAGATCAATAAAGAAAATATTTGGAATATAAATTCACTGCCAGAACTTCGTTTCATAATAAATATCCTTTATATATCAACAGGGAATGGAACCGATAAGTCTTCAGAAATAGACTCTGTCGGAATAAACTTTTTATCTTTGTTTTTAGGTTTTACGTTACTTTGAACAGGTTTATTTTCTGATAAGCTAAAAACTCTTTTCGGCTTATCAGTTATTTTCTTATCAATATCACTTGTTGATATTTTTGCTTGTTTATTACTAGTAGGTGAAATGTTAATCGCTTCATTTGATACACTTGATGTTGTAAAAATTAAGAACATAAAAACACTTATTTTTATAACCATATAATTTGCCTCTTAATTAGCATATTTAGCAATTCTAAAACCAAGATCTTGTCTTTTATCATTACCATAATCCCGAAATGAAAGTCTTAGTTCTGTCCGAGTTCCATGTGCCCAACTTGAGCCGCGGATAACATGATAGTCTCCTGTTAGAGGCCCCATAGGATCATATTGCACTTTTGAAGATAGTCCGGTTTGAATTTCGTATAAATCATGACTCCATTCTGCGACATTACCAGCAAGATCATAAATTCCTTTTTGGTTTTTATTAAATGACGCAACGGGAGCAGATACTGGATATTTGTCATTGTATTTAGGTTGCACATTACCCAAAATTGCTGCGCCTGAAATATCTGCGAAGTTTCCTGATTTTTTAGCTGGAGGCAGTGAATCCCCCCAAGGGTATTTCAGCATTTTGTCATCTATAAATCTTGATGACCAAATCCATTCAGCTTCTGTTGGCAATCTATAACCTGTCGCATTTTTATCAAATGAAACAAGTTTATTATCTTTTATGTCATAAACATTGTTTAATTTTTCTTTGTCTGATAACCAGTTACAAAATAATGCAGCCTGAATCCAAGTGATATTTACAACAGGTTGATGTATGCCATTTAAGCTTTTACCTTTTACATTGCCAGAAGAGTGTTCGCTTTGAAACTGCTTAAATTGTTTATTGGTAACTTCTGTAAACCCTAAATAAAACGGACGAGATAAGTTTAGTGTACGCTTGATTTCATTTGCACGACGACCTTGTTCACGACGCGAAGCACCTGCGTAAAACGTTTTTTTCGGCTTAAATAATTTTAATTTTCCACCTGAGGGATCTGAAATAATTGGCTTCATATTTTCCCACTTTGCTTGTTCTAACGTTTTAAGCTGAATACTAAATGTTTGTGCTAATGTGGGATTAGGTAGTATGTCTTTGTGATATGTAACATATCCGCTCTTTTCTATTCGTATATTTTGTTTTTTAACCGATAAAGTTAAATCTTGTGATGCGCGTCCCATCAAAGTGTCATTAATATAAATCAAAGCATCAGATGGGACGACTTTAAACTTAACATCACCGAGAATAGGGGACAGACTGATATTTTTATTAACCTGAGTATTAGAATTAACAATTAATGTTTGACTATGCTGCTTAAATCCCTCTTTAAAAATCAATAATGAAGCACTTTGATCAGGGACTACATTAGCTAAAATAGGGGTTTTTCCTAAAAACTCATCACCATAGGTAACACTTGCGCCACTAGGAGAGCTTGTAATTTTCAAAATACCTAACAACTTTTCTAAATGCACATCTCTTATTGTTTCATTTTTTAGCGCTATTACATCTATATTTCTTTGAACATCTTGATAACCTTTCTTTTTAAACACTAAGGAATGAGCACCTTGAAGTAAATCGAGCAAAGCGGGAGTCGTGCCAAGATGTATGCCATCTTTAAATATTTTAGTTTCTGTAGGCGTTGAACTTATGCCGATCTGAGCCCAAGCGGGTGATAAATCTATCGTTAAATTTTGAGTTTCATTTTTACCGACAATTGTTATGGGAGTTTCGTAGTCAAAATATTTATTCGCTGAAACTACTAAAGTATGATCACCAGCAGGAATGCTTTTTATAATTCCATCTATTAAATCAACAGATTCAGAACCTATTTTTACTGCAACTTTGACTTTGGGTTTAACAATTAATTTAAGATTTCCTGGTAACTTAGTAAACTCATAATCAAAAGATTGATTTTGTTCTTGAGTTACTTCAAAACTAGTATCAAGTTGATAATATCCTGTTTTATCTGACTTTAAGTTGTATTTACCAGGCAACATTAAATAATAATCTGACATTTTAACGTAGAAGCCACCCGATAATGTAATATTCTTAGAAGCGGGCATAGTGCTGAAAGTAACTGATTTAGCAGTAAACACATATAATAACGCGAAAATACTGATACATAATAGAATTACCAGTACCAGATGCTTTGTGCTAAATTGACTTTTTTTATGCGCTACCACTTCACTTGAAGGCACAAAATTTGACGGTTTAATTATATTGTTTGAGTTATTTGTAAAATTTGAATCTTTATCCATAACATCACCCGTTATTTACTTTTTCAACGCACTTAACAAGAATTTTATTATTTTTACTGCCAGGTAGTAAATTCACAACTTTTCTAATATCCCTATAACCATTTCTTGAGCCAATTAAAGTATATTCACCTGGTTTTAGAGACATATTTTTATTGGTGAAATGACCAATATCTCCAATACGATAAATAGTGATACGTGTTAAATCATCAGATAAAATTTCAATATTGATTGGTAATTTACTTTGCCTTAAAATATGTTGTACTGATGTGATTTGTTTTAGTAGGTTTACATCTGGATTTTGTATTTCAGTTGCTTGTTTATAAATATTTTGTGCCTCTTGATACACATTATTGTTTGATAACCGCGTTGGATAATTAATAATGCCATTAAGTTTATGCTCTAAGTCAGCTTTTGATTTAGTTTTTATTAAGCCCACTCGTGCTGAGGTAAGGCTTGAATCTATTAATAAAGCTTTATTATATTCTTTAGCCGCAGCTTGCCATTGAAGTGACTCTTCTAGTTCTAAGGCTGATTTTAATATGTTCGAAATTTGACTCTGCGTTTGTTGATTTTTAGATTGTAATATTGCTGCTTTGGGATCATTCGAATCAGGTATTATTTTTTGTGCTTGGGTAAAATACTTTATAGCTGTTTTAAATTCATGGTTATTTAAACTGATATAACCTTGAGACATGGCTTTAGAGAAATCTCTTTGTGTGATTTTAGCTTCAACTGATTTTAAATTATCTTGTGTTAATTGAGAGTTTTCATCTAAATCTATTGCAGTTAAAAAACGTTTTTTAGCATTATCTAATGATTTATTTTTTATTAAAATGACACCCTCATTATTTAATGAGAGTACCTCATCTAATACTAGTGCACGATCGTATTTTTTTTGTGCCTCAACGTCTGTGGGCTTTAAATACATGGCTATTTGTAATTGTTTCTTTGCTCTCGTTGCATTATTGTTAGCTAAAGCTTCACTGCCTTTTTTTAAATACAATTGATAGTGTTGTTCAATTTCAAGCTCTAGAGTAGTTAGCTCAGTGAGCGATTCAGTATAGAGTGAAATCGCTTTATCAAACTCCTGACTTCGATAAGATAAATCACCTTGTTTCGCTTTTTCAAAAGCCAGGTCAAACTTCTCTTTTCCCCATAGCTCAACATGATGCTGTTCAAGTATATTCTGTTTATCAAGCACTTTAGCCAAAATTGTTTGAGAGGTTTTTCGATGTTTTGATAATTGTGCTTCGTGCCATGGAGATTCATCAATTGCTTTACTTAATTCTTTCTCCATAAACACTTTACTATCAGTTTCTAACTCAGGTTTAGAGATATTTTTTGGTAAATAAAAAATAACAAAAATCAAAGCGAAAACTAAGGCTGTTATCCCTATAAGGTAATAAAAGTTAACGCTATTAAACTTAGTATTTGAGTTCCTTACATTTTTATCATTTAATTCAAAAGTTTTAGAGTGAGTTATCGCCTGTTCTTGTTGTTCCGAAGTATCTTTATGAGTCATCCAGCCTCCTAAGTTAACGAATAATCTAAAATCTTTTCTATGTTTAATATATAGTTTAGAAATTAATGAATTGCATTTTTAAATTTAATATTAATTCATTTAAAACCAACTTCCTTGTCATGGGTAATCGCTTATATAAAAAGCATCATAAGCTGTTATTCACCTACATTAACTTTATAGATATCTTTTAAAATTTCTCGCCATTGCTCATATTGATTATCAACAGTACCACTTAATGTAATAGTGCGATCTTCAAGTTCTATAACATGTGTTTCTAAGTTAGCCTCTAATGAATCACCCAGCTCTTGAAGTGCCTCTATGTGAATTTGAGACTCAGCATCTCTATCGAATCCATCTTTAATAATGTAACTACCACCAGCCACTGCTACGGCGCCTGCTGCACGAGCTGCACCACTTGAGTGTCCTGCAGCAAAAATACCAGCGATGATAGAGGCTGCCCCGATGAGCTTTTGGTTATTGGCCTTTCTTTGCATCGTTCTCATAGCTATGACTTCATTGTAGCTTTCTTTACGCCAGGTTTGATATGGAGTTTTCATGCCTTTAACATAACGACCGTAATATTCTTGAAGCGTATCAACAAATAAGTAATCTCTTTCTCTTATCTGTCTGATCCTAACCATCATAGGATCTCCCTCGGCAGGCAGCCTGTTCACAGAATAATTGCCAGATTGATCTTGTGATAAATGGCCCTCAAACATATTCGGAGAAAAAGACTTAGCAAATTTTAATTCTGATATTTGCCTTATTTTAGTTAATTGATTGGGCTGCAATGTTTTTAAATATAGATATAGATCATTTGTTATTTGATTATATACATTCTGAAAGGGCTCTTTTGGTAACTGCATTTTAGCATTATAAGAATATTTACTTGCTTTATGTTGATATTCTTTAGTGTACCAATGCTTACCCGTTGCATCTGTTACTTTTATGCTGAGTGTTAGTAATTCACCATCAGATTTAAGTATTTCACCAGCAACTAAAACATCTACTGAATCATGTTCCAAAGGGACAACCCTAACAGCTCCCCAAGCGGCACTTGTTTGTAGTGTTTCCATTAATAGATAGGGAAAATAACTCGCTTCAGCCACACGTATTTCGGGGAAATAGATAGCATCATCATCTAATTCTTGTAGCTTATCTAAACCAGGATCAAAAACTCGTATTCCAATATCAAGTAGATGTTCATCCGAAATTTCAGTAGTTTCAAGTATGACAGGGGTTACTTTAGTCGTTTTAATCTCTGTTGTTGCACAGCCAAGCTGTAAAATGATTAAAGGAATTAGAACATGTATAAATTTTAGCATTTCATTTACTCCTTACCTTGATTTTTATATTTTCGATATTCTTGCCATAATTTTTCTCTAATAATCGGATCTGCTTCTTTAAGTGCTGCCTCTCTGATCTGCCTTGCAACAATATCATCATCTTCACCACTGGGAATATCTGTAGGGGGTGCATATATTTGCTGATTTTTTGAATGTTTAAAGTCTCCTTCAGGTTGTCTACTAGGCATTGGCATTGATCCGTTTCCTGAATTCGAATCCGAATTCATACCTCTTTGTGTAGCTTGAGAAGAATCAGTTTCACCATTGAGGACATCATCATAAAGTCTGCCATTATTTGCATTTTCTACTTCTTCTTCACTGCCTTCTTCACTACCTTTGTTTTGAATATAAGCTCTTTCACTCAGTATCATGCCATCGTAATCATTCATTGATTTATTCAGTTTATCTTCAAGCTTTGCGATTGTTTCTCCTCTGGTAGACTGAAGGACGCCAGTACTTGATTGTGCACCTGAATTTGATTGCTCGCCTGAACTTGATTGTTCACTAGCACTAGATTGTGAACTTGAGGATGTACTTGCTTCCTCTTCTGAAAAGTCTATTTCTTTATTGCTTGGTTGACTTTGTTCATCACCAAATGCATCTTCTGATTGTTGCTCTGATTGCTGTCCTGAATCATTAGAGCGAGTTTGTGCTTGACTTTGACTCTTTTGAGATGAAGACTTTGATTGGCTTTGGCTTTGGCTTT